>NZ_JBAGKI010000050.1:0-44317 GCF_036689795.1 Micromonospora palythoicola
GGGGCCCCGGGCCCGCCGGGTGCCGGGCCCCGCCTGCCCGCCCGGTGGGCCCCCCCCCACCCCCCCCGGGGGGGGGCACGACGGACCCGCCGGTACGCCGGCCGGGTGTGGTGTGGGGAAGCTCCGCACCCGGCCGGCCACCCACCCGGTGCGTCGTCCTCCGCACCGACCGCCGCGGGCTGCCGCGTCGACGGATCCGACCCGTCGTGCACCTGCCCGCCCCGGCTCATCTGGAGGAGACCATGCCGACCAGTCCGGCTCAGGCACCGACGGTGCCCGCGAACGTGCTGCCGCACCGTACTCCCGTCCAGTTGCTCGCGGTGGCCCGGCAGGGGCTCGCCGAGGCCGCCCGGACCGGCCCCGACGGCCTCCGGTACGCCGCCGCCCATCTCGCGGCCCTGCGCGCCGCCGCGGCGGTGCTCGCCGCCCGTGCTCGTCCCGCACCCACCCGACGCCACCGGATCACCAGCGTCTGGGTCCTGCTCGCCAACGTCGCCCCCGAGCTCGACGAGTGGGCCGGCTACTTCGCCCTCGGTGCCGGCAAACGGGCCGCCGCCGAGGCCGGCATACCCCGGGTGGTGACCGCCCGGGAGGCCGACGACCTGCTCCGCGCCGCCGAGGAGTTCGTGACGGTGGTGGAGGCGGCACTCGGCCTGGCACACCAGCCGGCGATCGACGGTCTCGTCGCCTGAGCCGCGGCGTCCGGCCGCCTCGGCGGGACCCAGGGTGGCCGGACGTCGCCCCACCACACGCGCGTTCTTCTGATCCACGACAGCACCATCCACGGGCCGGATGTCCGTGGCGACGACGGGGGAGGTCCGATGGCGGGCCGCATGGTGGTCGGTTCCGCCGCGCTGGCCGGGCTGGTCCGCCCGGCCAGCGCACCCGACCCGGCCGGTGGGCACCGGGTGCTGCCCGTGCGGCCCGAGCTGACCGGGCTGCTGCCCAACCGGGGGCTGCGGCGCGGCAGCACCGTCGCGGTCGGCGGTGGACAGGCCCGATCCGGTGGCACCACCTCGCTGCTGCTCGCGCTGCTCGCCGAGGCGTCCCGCGCCGGATCCTGGTGTGCCGTGGTCGGGATGCCGACCTTCGGGGCCGGGGCGGCGGCCGAGGCCGGCATCGTCCTGGACCGGCTGGCCCTGGTGCCGCAGCCCGGTCCGGAGTGGCCCACCGTCGTCGCCGCGCTCATCGACGGGGTCGACGTGGTGGTCACCGCGGTCCCGTCCACCGTCCCCGCCTCCGTCGCCGACCGGTTGGCCGCGCGGGCCCGGCAACGCGGCAGCGTGCTGGTGCCGTACGGCCGGTGGGACGGCGCGGACGTGACGCTCCAGGTGGTCCGTGGGATCTGGCAGGGACTCGGGCCGGGGCGGGGACGGTTGCGCCGCCGGGAGGTGACCATCTCGGCTCGCGGGCGGGGTGCCGCCGCCCGGCCCCGGGAGGTCAAGGTCTGGCTGCCCGGTGACGAGCTGACCCGGGTCATCCCCGGCCCGGCCACCGTCGCCCGGCCGGGTGCCACGCGCCTGCGGGTGGTGGCGGGCCGTGGGTGAACCGGTCCGGACGCTGCTGCTGTGGTGCCCGGACTGGCCGGTACTCGCCGCCGAGATCGTCGACGGGGTGCCCGCCACCGGGCCGGTCGCGGTGCTGCACGCCAATCGGGTGATCGCCTGTTCCGAACGGGCCCGCGCCGAGGGGGTACGCCGAGGGCTGCGTCGGCGGGAGGCGCAGGGACGCTGCTCCGGGCTCACCGTCGTCGACCACGATCCGGGGCGGGACGCGCGGGCGTTCGAGCCGGTGGTGGCCGCGGTCGAGGAGGTGGCGGTCGGGGTCGAGGTGATCCGTCCGGGGGCCTGCGCGCTGGCCGCTCGGGGGCCGAGCCGCTATCTGGGTGGTGAGGAGGCGGCCGCTGAGCGGATCGTCGAGCACGTCGCCCTCAGTTGTGCGGTGGAGAGCCAGATCGGTGTCGCCGCCGGGGTCTTCGCCGCCGGACTGGCCGCCCGCGAGGGGCGGATCGTCCCGCCCGGCGGGACACCGGAGTTCCTGGCCGGTCAGCCCGTCGAGGCGCTCGGCCGCCCCGCCCTGGCCGACCTGCTGCGCCGGCTGGGGGTACGCACGCTGGGCGACTTCGCCGCGCTGCCGGCCGGCGACGTACTGGCCCGGTTCGGGTTCGACGGGGCGCTGGCTCACCGGCTGGCCGCCGGACGGGACGACCGGCCGCTCGCGGTCCGGCGCCCGCCGGCCGATCTGACGGTCACCGCCGACCTAGACGAACCGATCGACCGGATCGACGTGGCGGCGTTCGCGGCCCGGACGCTGGCCGAGCAACTGCACGAACGGCTCGCCGGGCACGGACTGGCCTGCACCCGCCTGGGCATCGAGGCGGTCACCGCACACGGCCAGGAACTGCACCGGGTCTGGCGGCACGACGGGCTGCTCACCGCGGCGGCGATCGCCGACCGGGTCCGTTGGCAACTGGACGGCTGGCTCTCCGGTGCCCGGCGCGGCGGTGACCGGCCGGCCCGTCCCACCGCCGGAATCATCCGGCTGCGGCTGCTGCCGGACGGGGTGCTGGCCCAGGCCGGTCTGCAACCCGGGCTGTGGGGGGAGACCGGCGCGGAACGCGAGCGGGCGCACCGCGCGCTGAGTCGGGTGCAGGGTCTGCTCGGTCCCGAGGCGGTGGTCACCGCGGTGCTCGGCGGCGGACGATCCCCGGGCGACCAGACCCGGCTGGTGCCCTGGGGCGACGAGCGCCGGCCCGCCCGCCCCGGTCCGCCGGCGCTGCCCGCACCCGTCGAGCGCTCCTGGCCCGGTCCGGACGTCGAACCCGCCGGCTCCGGTGGGTCGGCCGGCTCCGGTGGGTCGGTCGCCTCCGGGTTGGCCGGCTCTGGTGGGTCGGCCGGCTCCGGGTTGGCCGGCTCCGGTGGGTCGGCCGGCTCCGGTGGCAGGCCGGTGGCCTCCGGCGGTGGACCGGCCCGTGCCGGTGGGCGGCGGGTGAACACCGGGCCGGCCGTACCGTCCTGGCCGGGGCGACTGCCGCCGCCCTCGCCGGCCGTGGTGCTGCCCGTCCCGCTCGCCGCGAGCGTGCTCGACGCCACCGGCGCGCCGGTGGTGGTGAGCGCGCGGCTGGCGGTCAGCGCGCCACCGGCCCGGCTGAGCATCGGCACGGTGCCGTCGCAGCCCACCGGCCCCACTCCCGCCCCGGGTTCCGCCACTGCCACCACCGCGTCGGCCACCACCGCGTCGGCCACCGCCCTTCGTGGTGGGACGCTCGCGTCGGCCGAGATCGTCGGTTGGGCCGGTCCGTGGCCGGTCGACGAGCGGTGGTGGGCACCGGCCGAGGCCCGCCGCCGAGCCCGGTTCCAGGTCCGCCTCGCCGACGGCAGCGCCCTGCTGCTGGCCGTCGAGTCCGGCCAGTGGCTGCTGGAGGCGATCTATGACTGACGTGGATCTTGGTACGAAACAGCCCTCCAGAGGGTCGTTTCGTACCAAGATCCTGAGGGGACGGGGTGCGACGGCGAGGTGGGGGTGGTGAGTTTCCACAACCCCCGGTTGCCGTGGTCGGAGTTGGAGCGGGTGCTCTCCGGGCGGTCGGGCGGCGGGCAGGGCGGCGGCGGGCCGGGCGACGGGCGGCGGCACCTGTACGTGGTGGATCCGCTCGCGGTCGACGCCGACGGGGGTGACTCACCGGCCTGGAGCCGGCGGCGGGAGCACTACCGGCCGCCGGAGCTGGCCAGGCCCGACGGCGTGCCGGCGTACGCCGAGCTGCACGCGCACACCAACTTCAGCTTCCTCGATGGTGCCAGCCATCCCGAGGAACTGGCCGAGGAGGCCGTCCGGTTGGGGCTCACCGCCCTCGCCGTCACCGACCACGACGGGTTCTACGGCGTGGTGCGGTTCGCCGAGGCGGCCCGCGCGCTGGGCCTGCCGACGATCTTCGGAGCGGAACTGTCCCTCGGCCTGCCCGGTCCGCAGAACGGCGTACCCGACCCGCACGGCAACCACCTGCTGCTGCTGGCCCACGGCCACGAGGGGTACGCCCGGCTGGCCGCGACCATCGCCCGAGCCCAGCTGCGGGGCGGTGAGAAGGGCCGCCCGGTCTACGGTGAGCTGGAGGAGATCGCCGCCGACCTGCGCGACCACGTGCTGGTGCTCACCGGCTGCCGCAAGGGGCACGTGCCGGCCGCCCTGCTCACCGAGGGGGTCGACGCGGCGGCCCGCGAGCTGGACCGGCTCACCGCGCTGTTCGGCGCGGAGACGGTGGCGGTGGAGTTGACCGACCACGGGCATCCGGTCGACGGCGACCGCAACGACGCCCTGGCCGAGTTGGCGACCGCCGCCGGCCTGCCCACGGTGGCCACGAACAACGTGCACTACGCGACACCGGGGCGGCGTCGACTGGCCACCACCCTGGCGGCCGTGCGGGCCCGACGCAGCCTGGACGAGATCGACGGCTGGCTGCCCGCGGCGGGCACCGCCCACCTGCGTGACGGCGCCGAGATGACGGCCCGGTTCGCCGCCTACCCGGGCGCGGTGGCCCGGGCCGCCGAGTTCGGTGCCGAGCTGGCCTTCGACCTCCAGCTCGTGGCACCGCAGCTGCCGGCGTACCCGGTGCCGCCGGGGCACACCGAGATGAGCTGGCTGCGCCACCTCACCGAGCAGGGCGCCCGGGAACGCTACGGCCCGCGCGCGGCGCACCCGCAGGCGTACGCGCAACTCGACCACGAGCTGAACATGATCGAGGAACTGGGCTTTCCCGGGTACTTCCTGGTGGTGTACGACATCGTCGACTTCTGCCGGCGGGCGGACATCTACTGCCAGGGCCGGGGTTCGGCGGCGAACTCGGCGGTCTGCTACGCGCTGCGGATCACCAACGTGGACGCGGTTCGGCACCGGCTGCTGTTCGAACGCTTCCTGGCTCCCGAGCGCGACGGGCCGCCCGACATCGACGTGGACATCGAGTCCGACCGCCGGGAGGAGGTCATCCAGCACGTCTACGCCCGCTACGGCCGGGAACACACCGCCCAGGTGGCCAACGTGATCTCCTACCGGCCCCGCTCGGCGGTGCGGGACGTGGCCAAGGCGTTCGGCTTCCCACCCGGCCAGCAGGACGCGTGGAGCAAGCAGATCGACCGCTGGGGCGACGTGGCCACGGTGGACGTGCCGGAGATCCCCGAGCAGGTGGTCGCGTACGCCAACGAACTCCAGACGTTCCCCCGGCACCTGGGCATCCACTCCGGCGGCATGGTGATCTGCGACCGGCCGGTGATCGAGGTCTGCCCGGTGGAGTGGGGTCGGATGCCCGGCCGCAGCGTGCTCCAGTGGGACAAGGACGACTGCGCCGCCGTCGGCCTGGTCAAGTTCGACCTGCTCGGCCTCGGCATGCTGTCGGCGTTGCACTACGGCTACGACATGATCGGGATGAGCCTGGATCTCGGCGACATGACGCTCGACGACCCCGAGGTCTACGACATGCTCTGCCGGGCCGACTCGGTCGGGGTGTTCCAGGTGGAGAGCCGGGCCCAGATGGCCACCCTGCCCCGGCTCAAGCCCCGGACGTTCTACGACCTGGTGGTCGAGGTGGCGCTGATCCGGCCCGGCCCGATCCAGGGCGGCTCGGTGCACCCGTACATCCGGCGCAAGAACGGCCAGGAGCCGGTGACCTACGCGCATCCGCTGATGCGTAACGCGCTGGAGAAGACCCTCGGCGTGCCGCTGTTCCAGGAGCAGCTGATGCAGCTCGCCATCGACCTGGCCGGCTTCGACGCGGCCGAGGCCGACCAGCTGCGCCGGGCGATGGGTGCCAAACGGTCGGTGCAGCGGATGGAGCAGATCGCCGACCGGCTCTACCGGGGCATGGCCGAGCGCGGCATCACCGGTGAACTGGCCGACGACGTCTACCGCAAGCTCACCGCGTTCGCCAGTTACGGCTTCCCGGAGAGCCACGCGATGAGCTTCGCCTACCTGGTCTACGCCAGTTCCTGGCTGAAGCGCTACCACCCCGGTCCGTTCCTGGCCGCGCTGCTCAGCGCCCAGCCGATGGGCTTCTACTCGCCGCAGACCCTGGTCGACGACGCCCGCCGGCACGGCGTGCAGGTACGCCGACCGGACGTCAACGCCAGCGACGCGAAGCCGGTGCTGGAGTCCACCCCGGACACCCGCTGGGGCAGCCGGGCGGGTGAACCGCCGCACGCCTGGGGGCTGGGCGGTCCGGCGGTCCGGCTCGGGCTGTCCAGCGTGCGTACCCTCGGCGACGGGGTGGCCGAGCGGATCGAGGCCGAGCGGGCGGCGAACGGCCCGTACCGCGACATGCCGGATCTGGCCCGGCGGGTGGGGCTGACCGCCGCCCAGTTGGAGGCGCTGGCCACCGCGGACGCCTTCGCCTGTCTCGGGCTGACCCGGCGGCAGGCGCTCTGGGCGGCCGGCGCGGCGGCCCAGGAGCGGCCCGGCCGGCTGCCCGGCACGGTCACCGGTACGGAGGCGCCCGTGCTGCCCGGAATGGAGGAGGTGGACCGGCTGGTCGCCGACGTCTGGGCCACCGGTTTGTCGCCGGAGAACCACCCGGCCCGGTTCATCCGGCCGCAGCTGGACGCCGTGGGTGCGATCCCGATCGACCGGTTGGGCCGGGTGGAGCCGGGCCGGCGGATCCGGGTCGGTGGGATCGTCACCCACCGGCAGCGGCCCGCGACCGCCGGTGGGGTCACCTTCCTCAACCTGGAGGACGAGACCGGCATGCTCAACGTCACCTGCTCGCCGGGGCTGTGGCAGCGGCATCGACGGGTGGCCCGCACCAGCACGGCGTTGGTGGTGCGGGGCCGGCTGCAACGGCACGAGGGGGTGGTCAACCTGGTCGCCGACCGGCTGGACCCGATCGAGGCGCCGGTCCGCCCCTCTTCCCGCGACTTCCGCTGACCAGCTTCGATCCCGGTCAGCTGGTTTGAAGCCCGCCGGGCAGGAGAAGTGCACCTCCGGGGGTCGTTCTGGCTCAGTCGTCTCGGGAGGATGCCATGTCACGCACTGTGCGGATGACCGCGATCGCCGCGACACTCGCACTGGCGGCCAGCGGTTGCGGGGGAGTCGGCAGTGGCGGTGACGGCGGCGGGACCGCCACCGAGGGCGCGCTGAGCACGATGGGGTTCGGCCTCTCCGACGAGATCGCCACCACCCGGGTGGACGCCTTCCGGCAGGACCACCCGAAGGTCGACCTGCGCATCGCCGAGGGCGCCTTCGACGAACAGCAGTTCCTGTCGGCGGTCGCCTCGGGCAACCCGCCCGATCTGGTCTACCTGGACCGCAAGCTCGTCGGCACGTACGCCACCCGCGGATCCATTCAACCGCTCACCGACTGCGTCGAAGACCAGGACATCGACCTGGGGCAGTACCGTCCGGCCGCCCGGGAGCAGGTCACCCTCGACAACGTCGTCTACGGAATCCCCGAGTTCTCCACCGTCCGGGTGCTCTATCTCAATGAGGCGGTGCTCCGCCAGGCCGGGGTCACCCCCGACCAGGTCGACCTCGCCGACTGGGCCGCCCTCGCCACGGTCAGCGAGAAGCTGGCGCGGGTCTCCGGTGGCCGGCTGTCCCGCATCGGCGTCGACCCGAAGATCCCCGAGTTCCTGCCGATGTGGGCCAAGGCCAACGGCGTCGACATGATCTCGACGGACGGCCGGACCGCCCGCCTGGACGACCCCAAGGTGGTCGAGGCGTTGACCACCACCGTGTCGTTGATCGAGGAACAGGGCGGCTGGGGCAGGTTCAAGTCCTTCCGCGACACCTTCGACTTCTTCGGCGCGCAGAATCCGCTCACCGAGGAACAGATCGCAGCCTGGCCGATGGAGGAGTGGTTCCTCAACCAGGCGGCCAAGAACAGCCCGGACGCCGAACTGCTCGTCAGGCCCTTCGTTGACCGGCAGGGCAACCCGCTGACCATGTCCTCCGGGCAGGCCTGGGCGGTCACCAAGGGCGCGAAGAACCCGGACGCGGCCTGTGCCTTCGTCAAGCAGATGACCGCCACCGACACCTGGCTGGCGGCGGCGAAGGCCAGAGCCGAGGCGCGTCGGGCCGAGGGCCAGCCGTTCACCGGGGTCTGGACCGGTAACGCCGAGGCCGACAGGCGGATCTTCGAGGAGCTCTACCAGCCGACCGGCAACCGTCGCTTCGACGAGGCGGTCGAGGTCATCCGCTCGGTGCAGGACACCGCCTTCGCCCTGCCGGCCTCTCCGGCCGGCGCCGAGTTCGACAAGGCGTGGACCGACGCGGTCAACCGGGTGCTCTCCGGCCAGACCGAACCGGGCGAGGCCATGGCGCGGGCTCAGCGGGAGGCCACCGCCGCCCTCGAACAGGCGTCGAGGTAGGTCCGCCGATGGCGGCGACCGTCACCACCGCCACCACGGGCCGCCGGCGCCGTACGCCACTGGCCCGGCGGGAGGCGCGGTGGGCGTACCTCTTCCTCGCGCCCTGGATCGTCGGCTTCCTGGTGTTCCAGGCGGGGCCGATGATCGCCAGCGCCTGGCTCAGTTTCACCGAGTACGACGTGATCAACACGCCCCGGTACACCGGGCTCGACAACTACCGGCAGCTGATGTCGGATCCCACGGTGGCCCGCAGCCTGGGCAACACCGTGTACTACACGGCGTTGCACGTGCCACTGTCGATGGCGCTCTCGCTCGGGCTCGCCCTGTTGCTGCACCGGGTGGGGCGGTGGCAGGGCTTCTTCCGTACCGTCTTCTACCTTCCGGTGATGACCCCGGCGGTGGCCGTCGGCATCCTGTTCCTGCTCCTGCTCAACACCCAGGACGGCCTGATCAACCGGGCGTTGGCCGTGGTGGGGGTGCAGGGGCCGAGCTGGACGACCGACCCGTCCTGGGTGATGCCGGGAATCGTCCTGATGAGCCTGTGGAGCCTCGGCTCGACGGTGATCATCTATCTGGCCGCGTTGCAGAACGTGCCCCGCGATCTGTACGAGGCGGCGGCGATCGACGGGGCCGGCGGCTGGTCCCGGTTCCGGCACGTGACGCTGCCGATGATCTCGGGAGCACTCTTCTTCACCCTCATCGTCAACACCATCGCGTCGCTACAGATGTTCACCGAGGTCTACACCATGTACTTCGGGAACCGGCAGACCCAGGGCAGTTTCAACAGCGACGCGGCCACCTTCTACGTCATCCACCTGTTCCAGGAGGCGTTCCAGTTCCTGCACATGGGGTTCGCCTCGGCGATGGCCTGGCTGCTCTTCGTGATCATCTTGGTGATCACGCTGGTGCAGGTCAAGCTCAGCAACCGTTTCGTCTACTACGAGGGGGATGACTCGTGACGTACCGCAGCGGCAACAGTTCGGCCGGTGCCGGGCGCCCCCGTTCGCGGCGCCGACCGGGGACGTGGCGATGACCGCCGCGATCGAACGGACCGCCAGGGTGCCCGCCGAGCCGGACACCGCCGCGCGGCCGTCCGAGCCCGACGCCGGGAAGGCGCCGTGGTGGCGGAGGGCGATCTTCGTGACCCTGCTGCTGGCCGCCGCCGTGGTGTTCACGCTGCCCTTCGTCTGGTTGATCAGCGCCTCACTGCGTCCCCGGGAGTACGTCTTCGCCCCGGGCCTGCTGCCGACACCCTTCGCGCCGGGCAACTACGCCGAGGCGTGGTCGGCCGTACCCCTGCTGACCTGGCTGGGCAACAGCCTCGTGGTGGGTGTCGCCGCGGCCGCGGCGGTCACCATCTCCAGCGCCTGGGTGGCCTTCGGCTTCGCCTACTTCCGGTTCCCCGGCCGGGACCTCCTCTTCGGGCTGGTGCTGGCCACCATGATGCTGCCGTTCGCGGTGACCATGATCCCGACCTACCTGATCTGGTCGGAGCTGCGGCTCACCGGCACCCAGGTACCGCTGTGGGCGGGGAACCTGTTCGGCTCGGCGTTCTACATCTTCCTGCTGCGTCAGTTCCTGCTCTCACTGCCTCGGGAGTACTTCGAGGCCGCGCGGGTCGACGGCGCCAGTTATCCGCAGCTGTTCTGGCGGTTGGCCTTTCCGCTGATCCGTCCGGCGTTGCTGGTGGCGTTCGTCTTCGAGTTCAAGGCCAGCTGGACAGATCTGATGAAACCGCTGATCTACCTGCGCGACGAGCAACTGTTCACCCTTCCGCGCGGGCTCAAGGTGGTGCTCGACCGGTTCGGCTACGGCGGTGAGCAGCAGTGGGAGGTCGTCCTGGCGGGCAGCGTGCTGGCCACGGTACCGATGCTGGTCCTGTTCTTCCTCGCCCAGCGGCATTTCGTCGAAGGCATCGCCACCAGCGGGCGTAAGGGATGACCCGGTCGGCCCCGCCGGGCGGAGGGGTCTCGGCGGCCGGTGTCGGCGTGACTAGGCTCGACCGGGTGGAACAGACCCCAGGCCCGGCCGGGCCGCCGCTCACCCCCCGTACCGCCGTGGTCTGGTCGGTGCTGCGCGCCGAGCTGGACCGCCGGCCGGCCGCCGAGCTGACCGTGCTGGACGTGGGGGGTGGCACCGGCGGCTTCGCGGTGCCGCTGGCCCGGGCCGGGCACCGGGTGACGGTGGTCGACGCCAGTCCCGACGCGCTCGCCGCGCTCAGTCGCCGGGCCGCCGAGGCGGGGGTGGCCGGGCGGGTACGCGCGGTGCAGGGTGACGCCGACGCGCTGGCCGGGCTGATCGAGCCGGCCAGCGTCGACCTGGTGCTCTGCCACGCCGTGTTGGAGGTCGTCGACGAACCGGCACCTGTGGTGTCCGCGCTGGCCGGCGTGCTGCGACCGGGCGGTGCGGCGAGCGTGCTGGTCGCCGGGCGGGCCGCCGCCGTGCTCGGCCGGGCGATGAACGGGCACCTCGACGTGGCCGCGACCCTGGCCGCCGACCCGGTCGGCACCGCCGGCGAGCGGGACACCCTGCGCCGCCGCTTCGACGTCGAGGGCGCCGCCGCGCTGCTGGCCGCCGCGGGGCTCACCGTCGAGGAGATCCACGGCGTACGCGTCCTGGCCGACCTGCTGCCCGCGGCCGTGGCGGACGGTCAGGCCGCGGCCCTGGTCGAGTTGGAGCGGACGCTCGCCGCCCAACCACCCTGGCGGGACGTCGCGGCCCAGCTGCACCTGTTCGCCCGCCGCCCGGCATGACCGGCGTGCTCGGCCGGGCTCGGCCGCTGGAGGTCGTCGCGCCGGCCTACGGCGGCGGCAGTCTCGCCGACGTACTGCCCAGTGCGCTGGCGGTGCTCGGTGTCCCCGGGGTCGCGGACCCGCTCGGCCTCGCCGCCGAGCTGTCCGGGGTGCGCCGGATCGCGGTGCTGCTGGTCGACGGCCTCGGCTGGTACCAGATCCCGACCGCCGCGCCGTACGCGCCGACGCTGGCCGGCCTGACCGCCGCGTCCGGTCGACCGCTCACCTCCGGTTTCCCCTCCACCACCCCGACCAGCCTGGTCACCCTGGGCACCGGCGTGACGCCCGGCGCGCACGGGGTGCTCGGCTTCACCGTGTGCCGTCCGGGCACCGAGCGGGTGCTCAACCACATCGAGTGGCGCGACGGCGATCCCGACCCGCTGCGCTGGCAGCCGGTCCCCACCCAGCTGGAACGGGCCCGGGCGGCCGGGGTGGCGGTGACCGTGGTGAGTCGACCGGAGTTCGGTGGCACCGGTCTGACCCTGGCCGCCAACCGGGGCGGTGACTACCGGGGCGCGGCCGGGGTCGACGCCGTGGCCGCCACCACGCTGGCGGCGCTGACCGCCGGACCCGGTCCGACTCTCGTCTCCGCCTACCACCCGGACGTCGACCGGCACGGTCATCTCAGCGGCGTCGACTCGTTGCCGTGGCGGGTGGCGGTGACCGAGTTGGACGGACTGCTGGCCCGGTTGGTGGACGGGTTGCCGCCGGACGCCGCGCTGCTGGTCACCGCCGATCACGGGCAGCTCGACATCCCGGACGGAGACCGGTTCGACCTGGACACCGACCCCCGGTTGACCGCCGGGGTGCGGGTGGTGGCCGGCGAGCCCCGGGTGCGCTACCTGCATGTCGCGCCCGGGGCCACCGCCGACGTGGTGGCCGCCTGGTCGACCGTGCTCGGCACCGCCGCCCGGGTACTCACCCGTGCGGACGCGGTGGCCAGCGGCCGGTTCGGACCGGTGGCCACCGGCCACCTGGACCGGATCGGCGACGTCGTGGTGATCTGCAACGACACGTACGCCGTGCTGGCCAGCCGGTCGGAGCCGCCGATGGTGTCCCGGTTGGTGGCCTTCCACGGTGCGGACACCGCGGCCGAGATGACCATCCCGTTGCTGGTGGTGCGGGGCTGACCGGCCGGAATGTCAGCCCGGCGGGCTAACCTGCGCGGGTGGGCCGCAGCCAGTCGCTACCCCGGGGCGGCGATCCCCGGTTCGGGCCCGGTGCCGACGACGCCGGGTGCCCGATCCTGCACGTCGACATGGACGCCTTCTACGCCTCGGTGGAGGTCCGGCACCGACCCGAGCTGCGCGGCCGGGCCGTCGTGGTCGGCGGCGTCGGTCCGCGCGGCGTGGTCAGTTCGGCCAGCTACGAGGCCCGGCGGTACGGCGTCCGCAGCGCGATGCCCACGATGCGGGCCCGTGCCCTCTGCCCGCACGCGGTCTTCCTGCCCCCCGACTTCGCCCGCTACTCGGCGGCCTCGCGGGCGGTCATGCAGATCTTCCGGGACGTCACGCCGCTGGTCGAGCCGCTCTCGCTGGACGAGGCGTTCCTCGACGTCGCCGGTGCCCGGCGACTGTTCGGCCGGCCGGCGGAGATCGCCCGCCGCATCCGGGAGCGGGTCGCGACCGAGCAGGGGCTGACCTGCTCGGTCGGGGTCGCGCCGAGCAAGTTCGTGGCCAAGCTCGGCTCGACCCGGGCGAAGCCCGACGGTCTGCTCGTGGTGCCGGCCGACCGGGTGCTCGACTTTCTCCACCCGCTACCGGTCGGCGCGTTGTGGGGGGTGGGGGAGCGTTCCGAGCAGGCACTGCTGCGGCTCGGGCTGCGTACCATCGGCGATCTCGCGCAGGCGTCGCCGGGCATGCTGCGGACCGCGCTCGGCGGGGCGGCCGCCGCGCACCTGCACGAGCTTTCCTGGGGTCGCGACCCACGTCGGGTCAGCCCGGAGCAGGCGGAGAAGTCGATCGGCGCGGAGGTCACCTTCGACGTGGACGTCGACGACCCGGCCGAGATCCGCCGGACTCTGCTGGCCCTGGCGGAGAAGGTCGGTGCCCGGTTGCGGGCCGGCGGGCAGGTGGGACGGACGGTGTCGCTCAAGGTCCGCACCGCCGACTTCCGCACCGTGAGCCGGGCCCGCACCCTGGATGTGCCGACCGACGTGGCCCGGGAGATGTTCGACACGTCGTGGGCGCTCTACACCGCGTTGAACCCGGGTGAGCGGATCCGCCTGCTCGGGGTCCGGGCGGAGGGACTGACGGCGGCGGACCAGACGCCGCAGCAGCTCGCCCTCGGGCAGCCGGAGCGGGGCTGGCGGGAGGCGGAGGTCGCCGCCGACGCGGCGGCTGCCCGTTTCGGGCGGTCCGTCATAGGACCGGCCAGTCTTCTCAGCGGGCGCGAACCCCGACGAAATGAAAATCCGACCCGACCGTAGGTCGTCCCGCTTTCCGACGCGCGAGGGCCCTCGTAGACTTGCGGGTAAGCAGCCGGTTGGCTGCCACGGTCTGTCGGTCCGACCGGACCGACCAACGTGACCGGGGAGGAGTGCCGTGCCGCTCTCGGAGCACGAGCAGCGGCTGTTCGAGCAGATCGAGCGGTCGCTTGCCGAGGACCCCAAGTTCGCCTCGGCCGTGCGCGCCAGCGATCCGCGCTTCCACGCGCGGCGTCGCCTGCTCGTCGCTGCCGGCGTGATCATCGCTGGCCTGGCGTTGCTGGTCTATGGCGCGGTGATCAAGACTCCGCCGCTGGCAGTGGCGGGATTCGTAGTCATGCTGGCCTCGGCCGCGTTCGCGGTGCAGTCGCATCGTCGGGCGCAGTCACCCGACCTGCACGTCGTCGGGGGCACGGCGAGTCGTCGCCGGTCCCGCGGCCGTGCCGGCCGGAAGTCGGGTTTCCTCGACCGGATGGAGGACCGGTGGCGGCAGCGCCCGGAGGGGCACCGCTGATCCCGTTCCGCCGCTGACGAGGAGACAGGTCACCCCGGGCCGACGTGCCCGGGGTGAGTGGCGCGCGAACGGCCCAGGTGCCGTGGCGACGCGTCGGGTTGCCTGCTGCCGTCGTGGTTGTCGTCGTCGCCCGCCCTGTCGGATCGCCGTCTGTCGGATGACTGTCGAGACCTGGCCGAGGCCCGGGACGGTCACCGAACGACACGCCTAGGGGCGGACAGAGCATTCAACGAACATGTCAGGGTGACATTCCGGTCACCCTGACACGTGTCGCGAAAACCGACCGGGTTACCCGTCACACTCCGTCACAACACTGCTCGGCCCGCACGTCTCGCCGGCAACGCAGATCATCGACTCGCGCGGCTGGCGATCAGCCGGCGTGGACTGAATCGCAGCAGCCTGCGGCGTACCTGCCCGGCCGAGTTGACCAGTCGGGACGAGTTGTCCGCGATGGCCGTGCGCCACCGGGACAACACCGACGGCGGCAGCACGGTCGCCACCAGGCGGGTCCGCCGATCCGCCTGCCCGGCAAGTGCGCCACGCACCGTCCGCAGGGCCGCCGGCAGCGGTTCGCCGGTCAACGGGTCCCGGGCGTAACGGGCCCGCTCCTCCGCCCGACCGAGCAGGCGTACCGCCGACCCGGCGTCGTCCTGCGTGGCCAGCCGCTCCCGGGCCAGCCGCTCCGCCGTGGCGCGTGGGGTCTCCGTCCGGTCCACCCCGATCCGGTAGTCGACGAGCGTGTCGATCAGTTCGTCCCAGGCGGCGTGCGCGTCGGCCCGCGCCCGGTCCGGATCGGTGGCGACCACCACGACCGGTTGACCGGTCGCGGACGGGGTAGCGTCCGACGCGTCGACCGTCCGCACCACCGGTGCCGGCCGGCCCCGACGGCGACGCAGGGCGAGCCGGCGCAGTGCGGGTACGGCGAGCAACACCAGCAGCGTCAGGACGCTGGCGGCGACCAGCCACGGCCAGCGGGGCCGCTGCTCGGCGGGAGTGTCGGAGCCGGCCGCCGCGCCCGGGTCCTCGCCCTCCTCGAACTGGTTCGGTCCCTGCTCCGCGTCGGCCGACGGGTCCGTCTCGTCGGGGGTGTCCGACGTGCCGCCCTGCGGCGTGCTCTCCTCCGGGGCGTCCACGTCCGGTGCCCAGGCCGAGCGGGTCGAGCCCGGCACACCGTAGGCCGGGGTGGCGTCGAAGGGCACCCAGCCGATCTGGTCGAAGTAGACCTCGGTCCAGGCGTGCAGGTTGCGGTTGGTCAGGGTGAGCGTGTCGTCGCTGCGCCGGCTGCCGTTGGTGAACCCGAAGGCGACCCGGGCCGGGATCCCCGCGTCGCGGACCATCCAGGCCAGCGCCGCGGCGTACTGCTGGCAGTAGCCGACCTTGTTCTCCAGGAAGTCGAGAATCGCCTGGCCGCTGGTGCCCTGCTCGGTGCTGAGCCGGTAGCTGAAGCCGTTGTCCTCGGAGAAGTAGTCGTAGATGGCCCGCACCTTGTCGTACTCGGTGCGTGCCCCCCGAGTCAGGTCCTCCACCAGGGTGCGGACCTCCGGCACGTCCGGCGTCACGGTCTGTTGCCGGCGCAGCGGCAGGTCCGCCGGCAGCGGTCGGGCCCGCCGCAGGGCCTGCGGGCTGTACGACGAGCGCACGTAGTCGAAGGAGTACTCCTTGCCCCGGGAGTTCTCCCGGTTGGAGAAGACGACCTGCAGGTTCGGGTCGTAGAACCAGCTGTTGCCCAACTCGGCGAAGCTGACCGGCTCGGCGTAGACCGGCAGCAGCGGCATGTTCAGCTCCCGGCTGACCTGCACGGTGGCCCGTTGCCGGGTGCGCTGGACGCCCGGCACCGAGCGCCCCGAGGGATCGGGCAAGTCGCCGTTGACCCGCCTGCCGTTGGGGCCGCGCACCCGGAAGCCGTCGGCACGCAGGTCGTCGGCGACCCCGAAGCGCAGGTAGAAGGGCTCCTCCTCGGTGGTGGTGACGGTCACCAGGTCGGTCACCTGGGACTGGTTGAGCTGCCCACTGAGCGCGGCGAAGAGGTCGACCCGACCGGGTGAGCCGCCGAAGCCGGGACCGATGCCGGAGCCGGTGCCGGAGTTGAGGGTGGACATCAGCCCGGCGGTCATCCCGGGCACGGCCAACGGCACCAGCACGGCCAGCGCGAGGCCCACCACCGCCAGGCGGCGGCCGGCGGCGGCCAGCGGCGACGACTCCCAGACGTCGACGTCGCGGCCGTCGCCGGTGAACCGGCGGCCGAACCGGCGGACCCGGTCCACGTTGTCGGTGACCAGCAGCCACAGGAAACCGGCGGCGCCGATCGCGAACGGCACCGGCGGAACGCTGTCCACGTAGACCGCCACCGGCACCGAGTAGATGGCGAGCATCGGCAGACCGGCCAGGGCGGGGCGGCGCAGCCCGACGCAGAGCACGTCCACCAGCACCGCCACCCCGCCGATGCCGAGCACCGTGACGAACAGCAGCGGGTCGGTGTCCGGGACCTTCACGCCGTGGGAGCGCATGTCCTCGACCGAGTTGCCGAGCAGCTCGGCGAAGTGCCCGAATGTGGCCGGGGTGGGCAGCACCGCCAGCAGTTCGCTGCCGCTGGGGAACAGCCAGGTCAGGGCGAGGGTGAGGCCGCCGACCATGGCCAGGATCTGGACCCACAGCGGGGTCCGGCCGAGGCGGGCCAGCGCCGCCGCGGCCGCCACCGCGGCCACCGCGATGACCGCCTGGACCAGCCACGTCCAGCGTTCGAAGATGGCCGACAGCGGCGCCGCCGCGAGCAGCGTCGCGCCGGCGGCCACCAGGCCCAGGTTCCGATGGGCGATCATGAGGGGGACCTTCCGTTCATCGCACGCCGCCGGCCACGGTCTCGGCCATCGCCGCCCGTAGCGCGAACCCCTGCGAGCCCCGCCCGGCCTGCGGCCAGAGCGCCGGTAGCCGGCCGCCGTGGTCGACGCCGATCACCCGCCAGCCGGAGTGCAGCAGCGCCAGTGCCGCGGTGTCGTGCGCCTGATCGGCCTCCGCCCGCGCGGGCGTCGGCAGGTTCAGCCAGGCGGAGCTGTCCAGCAGGAAGCACACACAGGTGGCGCCGTTGGCCCGCAGCCCGGCCAGCACCTCCGCCTCGGCGGTGCTCAGCGACCCGAACAGGCCGATGATCAGCCCGCCGTCGGCGCGCTGCCGGACGTGCTGCACCAGGGTGGTGATCTCGACCCGCTGGTCGAGCCTGACCTCGGCGAGCTGGTCGAGCAGCAGGCCGTCGCCGGCGCCCTCGGTGGCGTCGACGTCCGCGCCCGAGCCGGTCACCAGGCGAAGCTTGTAGCCGGCCTGGCGCAGATGCACCGCGATGCTGGCGGCGGCGGAGACCGCCCACTCGAAGCTGGCCGTCGGCCCGTCGCCCCGGTGGCCGTACGCGCGGGTGTCCAGCAGCACCGTCGCCCGGCTCTCCCAGGGCTGCTCCTCCCGTCGCACCATCAGCTCGCCGGTGCGCGCGGTCGACTTCCAGTGCACCCGGCGCAGGTCGTCACCGCGCCGGTACTCCCGGGTGGCCGCGTCGTCCTCGCCGTGCACCGCCACCGAGCGGGCCCGGCTCTCACCGCTGCCGGCGTACTCACCGGGCAGCCGCACCGACGGCAACGGAACCACCTGCGGGACGACCGTGAGCCGGTCGGTACCGGGGAAGGCGCGGGTGAGCTCGCAGAGGCCGAACGGGTCGGTCATCCGGACCACGAGCGGCCCCACCTCGTACCGGCCCCGCACGTCGGCACGCACCGTGTACGCCACGGAACTGGCCTGGTGCGCGCCGAGACGTTCCAGCACCACCCGGGGCCGGCTGCCCAGGGCGTACGGGAGCCGGTCCTCCAGCAGCAGGGTGCCGGTGGGTAGCCGGGACATGTTCTGCAGGCGCAGCACCACCCGGGCGGTCGCGCCGACCGGCACCCGGTGTGGCTCCAGCGACCGGTGGCAGGCGAGCTTGTAGCGGCTGCGGCCGACGTAGAGCGCGGCGAGCAGCGGCAGGACGGCCAGCAGCACGGCCACCCGCAGCAGGTCCTTCTCGCCGAGGATGCCGGCGGAGACGGCCGCCGCCACCCCCGCGGCCAGGAAGGAGCGGCCGCGGGTGGTCAGCCCGCGCAGCCCGACTCGCACGTCACGGCCTCCGCGGCTCGAAGGGGGCCCGGCCGTTACCGCCCGGTGGCCGGGTGTCGTAGGGCGAGCGCTTGCGGTCGTGCGGCAGCGGCAACCGGTGCACCAGGTCGGCGACGATCGCGTCGGTGGTACGCCGGGCGAGCTGGGCGTCGGCCGTGGGAATGATCCGGTGCGCCAGCACCGGCACGGCGAGCACCTGGAGATCGTCGGGCAGGACGTAGTCCCGCCCGTCGAGGGCGGCCACCGCGCGGGCGGTGCGCAGCAGTTGCAGGGTGCACCGCGGAGAGGCGCCCAGCCGCAGGTCGGGGGACTCGCGGGTGGCGGTGACCAGGTCTACCGCGTACTGCTTCACCGCGTCGGCGACGTGCACCTGCCGGACGTGACCGATCAGCCGGCGTACGGTGTCGGCGTCGGAGACCGGCCGCAGCCCGGACAGCGGATCGAGCGCCCCGTGCCCGTCGAGCATGGCCAGCTCGGCGGTCGGGTCCGGGTATCCCATCGCGATGCGGGCGGTGAACCGGTCGCGCTGCGCCTCCGGCAGCGGGTAGGTGCCCTCCATCTCGATCGGGTTCTGGGTGGCGATCACCATGAACGGCGTCTGCAACTGGTAGGTCACGCCGTCGACGGTGACCTGCCGCTCCTCCATGCACTCCAGCAGCGCGGACTGGGTCTTCGGCGAGGCCCGGTTGATCTCGTCGCCGACGACCAGGTTGGCGAAGACGGCACCCGGGCGGAACTCGAAGTCGTGGGTCTCCTGGTTGTAGACGCTGACCCCGGTGACGTCGCTGGGCAGCAGGTCCGGCGTGAACTGGATGCGGCGCACCGAGCAGTCGATCGACCGGGCCAGGGCCTTGGCCAGCTTGGTCTTGCCGACGCCGGGCACGTCCTCGATGAGCAGGTGGCCCTCGGCGAGCAGGACGGCCAGCGCCAGCCGCACGGTCGCGGTCTTGCCCTCGATGACCTGTTCGATGTTGGTAACGATCGCGTCACTGGCGGCGCGGAACTCGTCGTACGGCAGCAGACCGCCAACGTCGTCCCAGGTCTGTTGTGTCACGGGCCTCCTCCTCGTCGCCGTCACGGCAGCTCTCCTAGAGAGCACCTGGCCCCGCCGTTTCGTTCGCGACGTGCGAGCCTCATGTGCCGCGGCAATCTCACTGGCCTCTCAGGCTAACCATGTTTGTCGTCAACGCCGACCGCCGCAGGTGTTTGAGCGCTTACGCAGTGATTTGTCATTTACGCAGCGCATGTCGTCGGTTCTGCCGGGTAAGCGGGCCCGAATCCGCCTGCCCGGACGGGAGGACATGACGAGGTGATCCTCGCCGCCGCGCTCGCCTGGCAGGTCGGCCTGGCGGCCTGCGTACCGCTGCTGGTGCGGCGTTTCGGCCGCGACGCCGGGTATCCGCTGGCCGCCGGCTACCTCGCCGGGGCGGCACTGCTGCTCAGCCGGTTGCCGGTGATCCTCGACGACCGGGAGGTCGCCGTGGCGTGGCGGTGGCTGCCCGGACCGGAGGTCCACGCCGCGTTGCGGATGGACGCGCTGGGGTTGGTCTTCGCGTTGCTGGCCCTGGGTGTGGGCGCGCTCATCATGGCCTACTGCCCCCGCTACCTCGACGGCACCGAGGTGGAGCAGGAGCGGGTGTACGTCACGATGACCCTCTTCGCCGCCGCGATGCTGGGCCTGGTCCTCGCCGACGACCTGCTGGTGCTCTTCGTGTTCTGGGAACTCACCTCGATTCTCTCCTTCGTCCTGATCGGGCAGGGCGGCCGGCCGGCGGCCACCGGACCGGCCGTGCGGGCGTTGCTGGTCACCGTCACCGGCGGTCTGGCGCTGCTGACCGCGATCGCGTTGCTGGCGGTGCAGGTCGGCACCACCAGCCTGGACACCATCGTGGCCGAGCCGGAGCGGCTGAACGGCGGACCGGCCTGGGTGGTGGGCACGCTGGTCATCGTCGCGGCGTTCACCAAGTCCGCGCAGTTGCCGTTCCATTTCTGGCTGCCCGGCGCGATGGTGGCGATCACGCCGGTGAGCGCGTACCTGCACGCGGCGACGATGGTGAAGGCCGGTATCTACCTGCTGATGCGCTTCTCGGCGGTGTTCGGCGGCTCCTGGGCGTGGGACGGCACGCTGATCGTAGTCGGGCTGCTCACCGCGATCCTCGGCGCGCTGCTCGCGCTGCGTCAGTACGACCTCAAGGCGCTGCTGGCGTACTCGACGGTCAGCCAGCTCGGCCTGCTGGTCGGCGTGATCGGCGTCGGCACCCCGGCCGCCGACGCGGCGGCGATTCTCTACACCGTCGCCCACGCGCTGTTCAAGGCGACCCTGTTCATGCTGGTCGGCATCATCGACCATCAGGCGGGCAGCCGTGACGTGCGGGAGCTGGCCGGGCTGCACCGGGTGATGCCGGCGACGGTCTGGCTCACCGTGCTGGCGGCGATGTCGATGGCCGGCCTGCCGCCGACCGTCGGCTTCGTCGGCAAGGAGGCGATCTTCGAGTCCCTCGGTGCGGCCGCCGGCGGAGGGTGGCTGGGCTGGTCCGCCGCCGGTCTCGGGGTGCTCGCCTCGGTGCTCACCTTCGCGTACGCGGCCCGTCTGGTGCACGGGATGGTGGAGGGACCGACCCGGCAACGCCAACTGCGCGAGCCGTCCTGGGCGTTTCTCGCCCCGGCCGCGGTGGCCGCGGTGGTGGCGACCGTGCTCGGCCCCACGGTGGCCGTACTGAGCCCGCTCGTGCAACGGGCCGCGGACGACGCCCGCCCGGAGGGTACGCCGCCCTACCTGGCGTTCTGGCACGGTCTCACCCCGGCACTGGGGCTGAGCCTGCTCACCGTGCTGCTGGGGGTGCTGATGTTCCTCGGCCGGGTCCGGGTGGACCGGTGGCTTCGGGCCGTACCCACCACCCCGCCGTTCGCCGAGTTGTTCGAGCGGGCCCGGCAGGCGGTGCTGCACGCGGGCTCGGTCGTCGCCCGGACCGCGCACGCGCCGGGCCCGGCGCCCTACCTGGCCCGGCCGTTGCTGGCGGCGGTGGTCCTGGCCGCGGTCGCCGCGGTGGCGCTGCCCGACGTCCCGGCCGGCCTCGGCGGTGACCCGGCCCGGCCCGGCGACTGGCTGCTGCTGGGACTGCTCGTGGCGGCCCTGGCCGGGTTGCTGGTGGTGCGCTCCGCGCTGGCCGCGATCGGGCTCACCGGAGTGGTGGGGCTGCTGCTGTCGGCGTGGTTCCTGACCCTCGGCGCACCGGACGTGGCGTTGACCCTGATGCTGGTGGAGGTGCTGACCGCGGTGGTCGTCATGCTGGCGCTGCGGCAGCAGCCGCGCCGGCTCGCCCCCGTCGGGCGACGCTCGTCGGTCACCGGCGCGGCCCTGCTCGCGGTCGCCACGGGTGTCGCGGCGGCTGCGGCGACGGCGGTGCTGACCGGGCGCGACCGGCTGTCCGAACCCGGCCGGTGGTACCTCGACCGGGCGGAGGAACTGACCGGCGGCGCCAACGTCGTGAACACCGTCCTGGTGGATTTCCGGGCCCTGGACACCCTCGGTGAGGCGGTGGTGCTCGCGGTGGTGGCGCTCGGGCTGGTCCGGCTCGCCGCCGGTCGGCCGGTCGAGCCGGCCAGGACCGGGCCCGCCGGCGACGACCTGGTGCTGGGCCTCGCCTACCGGGTGCTCGCGCCGGTGATGCTGCTCGCCTCGGCGGTGCTGTTCCTGCGTGGACACGAGGAGACCGGCGGCGGCTTCATCGGGGCGCTGCTGGCGGGCACCGCCGTCGGGCTCGGCCAGTTGGCGCACCCCGGCGGGGCGCCGCTGCTGGGCCGCCTCAGGTCGGCGCCGCTGGCGGCGACCGGGCTGCTGACCGCCACGGTCGCCGCTCTGGTGCCGCTGGCCGCAGGTCGGTCGCCGCTCACGCCGCTCACCCTCACCACACCGGATCCGCTGCCGTCGCCGTCCACGTCACTGCTGTTCGACCTCGGGATCTACCTGATGGTCCTGGCGCTGGTGGTGGCCGCGGTGCGCCGCCTCGGCGTACCGCCGGCCCGGCCGGCCGTCGCGGCGGACGCCGGAGGTGCCCGGTGAGCGCCGCATTCGTGGTCGGCGTCCTGGTGGCCGCCGGGGTGTTCCTGCTGCTGCGGCCGGGGCTGCTGCGCGTGGTGCTGGGCTTCGTGCTGCTCGGCCACGCCGTCAACGTGGTGCTGCTGGCCGGCGGTGGGCTCGGCCGGCGGACCCCGGCGCTGCAGGAGGTGGGCCCGGACACCGCCGACCCGCTGCCACAGGCGTTCGTGCTGACCGCCATCGTGATCACCTTCGGGGTCACCATCCACCTGCTCGGCCTGCTGCGACGCGGCGCCGGCGGGCCGGCCAGCGGCTCGGACCCCGCCGACGACGACGGCGACACCGAGTCCGGCGGCGACGGCACCGGTGCGGCGGGCGGGCCCGGCACCAGGGGGCGGCGGCGGTGAGTGGTCTTCTCCTGATCCCGGTGGTCGGGCCGCTGCTGGTCGCCGGGGTGCTGCTCGCCCTGCCGAACCGCCCCGGCCCGCATCGGGTCGGCGCGTTCGCCACCATGACGGTGGTGCTGGTGGCCGGCCTGGTCCTGCTGGCGCGGGCCAGTGGGGGCGCGCTGGTCGTGCTGCGCGTCGGTGGCTGGCCCGGACCGATCGCCATCAGCCTGGCGGCGGACGCGCTCAGCGCCCTGCTGGTCACGGTGACGGCGCTGGTGGTGCTCGGCTGCCTCGTCGCCGCCGTCGGCTCCGGAGACGACCGTCGCCCGTACTTCCTGCCGCTGGCGCTGGTGCTCTCCGCCGGGGCCTCCGGCGCGTTCCTCACCACCGACCTGTTCAACCTCTTCGTGCTGATCGAGGTCATGCTGGTGCCCTCGTACGTGCTGTTGAGCCTGGCCGGCGGGGTCGGGCGCGGCGGCGCGGGACGGGTGTACGTCGCCACCAACCTGCTCGGCTCCACCCTGCTGCTGGCCGGGGTGGCTCTGGTCTACGGCACCACCGGGGCGGTCGGGTTGGGTGAGCTGGCCGGCGCGGCACGCGACGAACCGACGGTCGCGGTCGCCGCCGGGGTGGTGCTGCTCGCCCTCGGCGTCAAGAGCGCGCTGGTGCCGCTGCACGACTGGCTGCCGCGCACCTATCCGGTGGCCTCGCCGGTGGTGGTGGCGCTCTTCTCCGGGCTGCTGACCAAGGTCGGCCTCTACGCGGTGATCCGGATCTACGCGGTGGTGTACGGCGGTGATCCCGGATACCGCTGGCTGCTCGGCGCGGTGGCGCTGCTGTCGATGGTGGTCGGCGTGCTCGGCGCGGTGGGCGAGAACTCGATGCGGCGGATCCTGACCTTCCACATGGTCAGCCAGCTCGGCTACGTGCTGCTCGGCGTGGCCCTGTTCACCGCCGCCGGCCTGACCGCGGCGGTCTACTACCTGGCCCAGTACATCCTGGTGAAGGCGGCGTTGTTGCTGTGCGCGGCAGCGGTAAGGGCCGGCCGGGGCACCGACCGGCTCGACGGCTCCGGCGGTCTGGCCGGGCAACGCCCCGCGCTGGCGGTGGCCTTCGCCGGGGCGGCGCTGTCGCTGGCCGGCCTACCGCCGTTCTCCGGCTTCCTGGCGAAGTTCCTGCTGCTGCGGGCCACCGCGGAAACCGGTGCCTGGCTGGCGATGACCGTCGCGGTGCTGGTCAGCCTGGTCACCCTGCTGTCCATGGTGAAGATCTGGAGCGCGCTGTTCACCGGCGACCCGCCGGCCTCGTCGACCGTGGCGCGGCGGATCGGACCGACGCTTGTCGGCCCGCCGCTGGCGCTGGCCGGCCTCTCCCTGGCGACCGGGTTGGCGGCCGCACCGCTGCTGGTTCTCGCCGACACCGCGGCGGCCGGACTGCGCGACCCGGCGGGCTACGTGCGGGCGGTGACCGGCCGATGAGCAGCGACACGATGACGATTCCCCGCCGCGCGGCGGTCCGGGTCCGACGCGTCCTGCGGTTCGCCGGCTACTTCGCCGTCCGGCTGGTCCAGGCGAACCTCGCCGTGGCCTGGGAGATCCTCACGCCAGGTTCCCGGCTGGCGCCCGCGGTGGTGCGGGTGCCGCTGCGGGCGGCCACCGACACGGAGGTGGCGGCGGTGGCGCTGGCGGTGAGCCTGACCCCGGGCACGCTGACCCTGAGCGTGCACCGGGCACCCACCGCCGCGCTGTGGGTGCACGGCATGTACGCCGCCGACCCGGTGGCGTTCCGGCGGGCGGTGACCGACCTGGAGTGGCGGCTGCTGGCCGCGCTGCGCCCGGCCGCCCACCCGGACGGTCCTGACGCCGGTCGTCCGGAGGCGGCCCGGAAATGACGATGATGATCCTGCTCGACGCGGTGCTCGTGGTCCTCGCCGGTTCGATGGCGGTGGTGATCGTCCGGCTGGTGGTCGGTCCGACCGACGCCGACCGGGCGGCCGCACTGGATCTCGGCTTCTTCGTCTTCCTGGCGGCCCTGGCGGTGCTCGCCGCCCGGCTGCACGCCCCCGACCTGCTCGACCTGGTGCTGACCGGCACCCTGGTGAGTTTCCTCGCGACGGTGGCGATGGCCCGGCTGGTGCACCGGAGGCAGCGATGATCCGGATCTCGCTGGCGTCGGCGCTGCTGCTGCTCGGCACCGCGCTCATCGCGATCAGCGCGGTCGGCCTGATCCGCCTGCCGGACGTCTACCACCGGATGAACTCCGTGGCCAAGGCGGCCAGCCTCGGGGTGAGCTGCGTGCTGCTCGGCGTGCTGCTGCTGACACCCGGCTGGCGTACCGCGGTGGTGGTCCTGGCCGCCGTCGGGCTGCAACTGTTCACGGCACCGGTCGGCGGCTACGCGCTGGCGCGGGCCGCCTACCGGTCCGGGGCCCCGCTGGCCCCGGTCACCCGCTACGACGAGCTCGGCGGCCGGGCCGGCGGGGGCGGCGACGAGCAGCCCCGCGACCCGGTCTGAGGGGTGGTCGACGGCGGCCTCCCGCCGTGCGCGGTACACTGCCGGACATGGCCGGAGTCTTCCTGCTTCTTACCGGGCCGTGCTGATGCGCTGAACGCGCGACAGCACGGCGGCCCCTCCTGCGTGAGGGGCTTTTTCGTGCCCGCCGCCGGCCCGCGACGGGCCGTCGAGGCAGATCCGAGACCAGCCAGCACTCCGACAGACTCCGCCGAGCGACGCGAGGAGAAGGCCATGACCGAGGCAGACGTCCCACCGTTCCGGTACACCGCGGCACTGGCCGACGAGATCGAACGCCGTTGGCAGGACCGGTGGGAACGGGAGGGTGCCTTCCACGCGCCGAACCCGTCCGGCCCGCTGGCCGACCCGGGCCACCCGCGCTCCGGCGCGGAGAAGCTGTACGTGCTGGACATGTTCCCGTACCCGTCCGGAGCCGGACTGCACGTCGGGCACCCGCTGGGCTACATCGGCACCGACTGCTTCGCCCGGTACCAGCGGATGGCCGGCCGCAACGTGCTGCACGCGATGGGCTTCGACGCGTTCGGGCTGCCCGCCGAGCAGTACGCCGTGCAGACCGGCACCCACCCGCGGACCACCACCGAGGCCAACATCGACCGGTACCGGGCGCAGCTGCGCCGGCTGGGACTGGCCCACGACCAGCGGCGCTCGGTGGCGACCATCGACACCGACTTCTACCGCTGGACCCAGTGGATCTTCCTGCAGATCTTCAACTCCTGGTACGACCGCGAGGCCGGCCGGGCCCGGCCGATCAGCGAGCTGATCGCCGAGTTCGCCGGGGGCGCGCGGCGCACCCCGGACGGCCGGCCGTGGGCCGAGCTGTCGGCCGCCGAGCGACGCGCCGTCGTCGACGACCACCGCCTGGCGTACGTGTCGCAGGCGCCGGTGAACTGGTGCCCGGGGCTGGGCACGGTGCTGGCCAACGAGGAGGTGACCGCCGACGGTCGCTCCGAGCGGGGCAACTTCCCGGTCTTCAAGCGCAACCTGAAGCAGTGGATGATGCGGATCACCGCGTACGGTGACCGGCTGCTGGACGACCTGGACAAGCTGGACTGGCCCGAGCCGATCAAGCTGATGCAGCGCAACTGGATCGGCCGGTCGCAGGGCGCGCACATCGACTTCCCGACCCCGGTCGCCCCGATCCGGGTGTTCACGACCCGGCCCGACACCGTCTTCGGCGCCACCTACATGGTGCTGGCCCCGGAGCACGAGCTGGTCGACACGCTGGTGCCGGCGGCCTGGCCGGCGGGCACCCGGGACGCGTGGACCGGTGGGCACGGCGGCCCGCGGGAGGCCGTCGAGGCGTACCGCAAGGCGGCGGCGGCCAAGACCGACGTGGAGCGGCAGGCCGAGACGAAGGAGAAGACCGGCGTCTTCACCGGCGCGTACGCCACCAACCCGGTCACCGGTGGGCAGATCCCGATCTTCATCGCCGACTACGTGCTGGCCGGCTACGGCACCGGCGCGATCATGGCGGTGCCCGCCCAGGACGAGCGGGACTGGGAGTTCGCCGAGGTCTTCGAGCTGCCGATCGTGCGTACCGTGCAGCCGTCGGAGGGCTTCGACGGCAAGGCGTACACCGGGGACGGGCCGGCGATCAACAGCGCCGCGCCCGAGCGTGGCCTGGACCTGAACGGCCTGGGGGTGGCCGACGCCAAGGCCCGGATCATCGCCTGGCTGGAGGAGACCGGCAACGGCCAGGGCGCGGTGACCTACCGGCTGCGGGACTGGCTGTTCAGCCGGCAGCGCTACTGGGGTGAACCGTTCCCGATCGTCTACGACGCCGACGGCGCGGCCGTTGCGCTGCCGGAGGAGATGCTGCCGGTCGAGCTGCCGGAGGTGGACGACTTCTCCCCGCGCACCTTCGACCCGGAGGACGCGAACAGCAACCCGGAGACGCCGCTGTCGCGCCGCCGGGACTGGGTCGAGGTCGAACTGGACCTGGGTGACGGCCCGAAGCGTTACACCCGGGAGACGAACGTGATGCCGCAGTGGGCCGGCTCCTGCTGGTACGAGCTGCGCTACCTGGACCCGACCAACGGTGACCGGTTCGTCGACGCGGACAACGAGCGGTACTGGATGGGCCCACGTGGCGAGGGCGACTGCGGCGGCGTGGACCTGTACGTCGGCGGCGCCGAACACGCCGTGCTGCACCTGCTGTACGCCCGGTTCTGGCACAAGGTGCTGTACGACCTGGGCCACGTGTCGTCGTTCGAGCCGTTCCGCAAGCTGTTCAACCAGGGCTACATCCAGGCGTACGCGTACACCGACGCCCGGGGCGCGTACGTGCCGGCGGAGGAGGTCGCCGAGCGCGACGGCGGCTTCTTCCTGGGTGACGTCCAGGTCAACCGCGAGTACGGCAAGATGGGCAAGTCTCTGAAGAACGTGGTCACCCCGGACGAGATGTGCGCCGCCTACGGCGCCGACACGTTCCGGGTGTACGAAATGTCGATGGGCCCGCTGGAGGTGTCCCGTCCCTGGGAGACCCGGGCGGTGGTCGGCTCCTACCGGTTCCTGCAACGGGTCTGGCGGGCCGTCGTCGACGAGCGGACCGGCGAGTCCCGGGTCACCGACGACCCGGCCGACGAGCAGACCCGGCGACTGCTGCACAAGGTGATCGACGGTGTCCGGGGCGACATGGAGCAGATTCGGTTCAACACCGCGATCGCCAAGCTGATCGAGCTGACCAACGGGGTGACCCGGCTGGCGGCCACCCCGCGCGAGGTGGCCGAGCCACTGGTGCTGATGGTCGCGCCGTTCGCCCCGCACGTCGCCGAGGAGCTGTGGCAGCGGCTGGGCCACGCCACCTCGCTGACGTACGCGGACTTCCCGGTCGCCGACCCGGCGCTGCTGGTCGCCGAGACGGTCACCTACCCGGTGCAGATCAACGGCAAGGTCCGGGCCCGCATCGAGGTCCCCGCCGACGCCACCGAGACCGACGTCCGCACAGCGGCCCTGGCCGCGGTCGCCACCACCCTGGCCGGCAAGGACCCCCGCAAGGTCATCGTCATCCCCACCCGCATGGTCTCCATCGTCCTCTAGCCCTGGATCCTCCGCGTCGATCATGAGGTTGGCGGCAGTGTGAAGATCGACTACTGCCGTCGACCTCATGATCAACGCTGGGTGGGCGGGTGGGTGGGGGGTTCAGGGGGTGCGGTGGTGGAGGGCTAGCGTGGTGGCCAGGGCGGCTATCACCGCCCAGGCGGCGTAGGTGGTCCAGGCGCCGGAGACGGTGGCGGCGTGGATGTCGGTCAGCCACGGCGGGGAAGCGTTCGGGTCCCTCAGCCGCTGCCACGCGGGCACCAGCATGGCGTGCCGGAGCAGCGCGCTCCAGCGTTCGTCCTCGCTGACGGCGGTGGGCAGCAGGAGCAGCACCGTCGCGGCGGTGACGATCGCCGGCGCGGTGTGCCGGATCAGCGCGGCCAGGGCCATGCCGACGAGCGCACACAGCGGTACCAGCAGCGCGGAGGCGGCGATGCCGCGCAGGGCGCCGGGGTCGCCCACCGACATGTTCGCGCCGACGTCGGCGAGGATCGCCTGCGACACCGCGAACGCCGCCGCCGCACCCAGTGCTCCCAGCAAGGTCAGCACGCCGGTCAGCACGGTCAGCTTCGCGGCGGCCACGGCATGGCGGCGGGGGACGGCCGCGAACGTGGTACGTAGCAGCCCGGAGGCGTACTCACCGCCGATCGCGACCGCGCCGACACCACTTGCCGCCAGGACGACGAACATCTGTGCCTCAGTGGGGAAGGCGTCCCAGAGCGGGGAGCGTGCCGCCCGCCGCTCGGCCGACCAGTCCGGCCAGCCCGCGTGGGTGGCCAGCGCGGCGTGGACGGCGAGGCCGACCATGGCGAGCAGGATCAGGGCGAACGCGGCCCAGGTGGAGCGCAGCGACCAGAGCTTGATCCACTCGGCGGCGAGCAGGTCACGAAAGCGCGCCTGATCGGTGGAGACGGTTCGGGTGGCGGGTCGGGTCACGGCGTTCATCGGTCCTCCCGGGCGGTGTACTCGACATCGGCGGCGGTGAGCGCCATGAAGGCCTCCTCCAGCGAGGCGGTGCGGGGGGTCAGCTGGTGCAACGGGATCCGCAGGCCCAGGGCCAGCTCAGCGATCCGCTCCGCGCCCACCCCCGCCACGGTGAGCGCACCATCGGGATCCGGTCGCACGCTCACGCCGGCGTCCGCCAGCGCCGTGGTCAACATGGCCGGCTCGGGGGTACGCACGACGACCTCGGCGCGACCGACGCGGGCCGCGAACGCGTCAAGGGTCTCGTCGGCGATCAGCCGACCTCGGCCGATCACCACGAGGTGATCGGCGCAGTGCTCGACCTCGCCCATCAGGTGACTGGAGACGAAGACCGTGCGGCCCTCGGTGGCCAGCCGCCGGAACAACCCCCGTACCCAGCGCACCCCCTCCGGGTCCAGGCCGTTGAACGGCTCGTCGAACATCAGCACGGGCGGGTCGCCCAACAGCGCCGCGGCGATACCGAGGCGTTGCCGCATGCCCAGCGAGAACCCGCCGACGCGTCGGTCCGCGGCGTCGTCGAGGCCGACCTGCCCCAGCACCTCGTCGACCCGTACGCCCCCGATGCCGTTGCTGCGGGCCAGGGCCGCCAGGTGCGCCCGCGCGCTACGCCCGCCGTGCACGTCCCCGGCGTCGAGCAGCGCGCCGGCGTGCCGAAGCCCCCGGGCACGTTCCCGGAAGCGGACGCCGCCGACGGTGGCGGTGCCGCCGGTCGGAGTGGTCAGCCCGAGGACCATGCGGAGGGTGGTGGACTTGCCGGCGCCGTTGGGGCCGAGGAAGCCGGTCACCCGACCGGGGCGGACGGTCAGGGTCAGGTCGTCGACGGCTGTGGTGCGGCCGTACCGCCGGGTCAGGCCATCAAGTTCGATCATGCCGCTCACGCTGCCGGTCGCCGGGCCCGGCCGCGTCACCCCGCCGGCCGTACCTGGCGCCGGGGTGGTGGCCTGTGGACGTACGCCCCCGGGCCGATGCTGAGGTGGCGCGGAGCTGGATACCGTGTGCCGGTGGACGTCATCGCCCTGCTGCGGACGCGTGCCGCGCTGCCGACGGCGCGGGCGGTGCTGGTATGGGCCGGAGTGGCCGTCCTGCCTGTGCTCTGGATGATGGCGCCGGCCGTGGCGAACAGCGGCGACGGTGTCGGCATCGTCGGCTGGTGGCTGCCGACGCGCTACCTGGTACCGGTGCTGATCGTGGCGCTGCCGGCGGCGCTGCTGCGCCGTCACCCGCTGACCGGGCTCGGGCTGATGCTCGCCGGCGCGACGCTGAGCAGCGCGACGGTGCACGGCCGGCACCCGGGATACCTCGCGGACCTGTTCAACCTCCAGTTCCTCGCCGTCGACGCGGCGCTCGCCGTGGTCGCCGCGAACCGTTCCCGTCGGGTGTCGGTGCCCGCCGCCGGGGTGGTGCTGGTGACGCAGCTGCTCGCGGCCTTCGTGAACCTCGGCGTCGAACCGGTGAACCAGGCCGCGCTTACCGTGCTGGCGGTCACGGCCGCCTGGATCGCCGGCAACTCGGTGCGGGCCCGGCGAAACTACGCCAACGCGCTGCGCATCCACGCCGCCACCGAGGCGGTCACGGCCGAACGGCTGCGCATCGCCCGGGAACTGCACGACATGGTCGCGCACAGCATCGGTGTCATCGCCATCCAGGCCGGAGTGGGCGCGCGGGTGATCGACACCCAGCCGGCGCAGGCCCGCGCCGCACTGGCCACCATCGAGGCGGCCAGTCGGGACACCCTGGCCGGGCTGCGCCGCACCCTCGGCGCGTTGCGTCGCGGCGACGGGGACCCGGCGTCGCTGGAGCCCGCCCCCGGATTGGCGGAGCTGGACCGGCTGGCCGCCGCCACCGGCGACGCCGGTGTCCGGGTCGAGCTGCGTACGACAGGCGACGCGCCCGTCCCGGCCGAGGTCGACCTCGCCGCGTTCCGCATCGTCCAGGAGGCACTCACGAACGTGGTCCGCCACGCCGGGGTCGACGCGTGCCAGGTCATCGTCGAGCGTGGCGACGACGCGGTCACGGTGGAGGTCGTCGACGACGGCCGGGGCGGCCCGATCGGCGTCGAGGGGCACGGCCTGATCGGCATGCGCGAGCGGGTCATCGCCGTCGGTGGCCGGTTCCGGGCCGGGCCACGGTCCGGGGGAGGCTTCCGGGTGTCAGCCTGGCTGCCGGTGTCGCCGGAGAACGCCGTCCCGGTCGGCGCCGTCCGGGCGGGTGGCCCTCCGGGCGGTGCTGGTTCCGTCGGTCGTTCGGATGGTGGTGACGGGGCCGCTGGTCGTCCCGACGAGGCGGTGGAGCCGTGACCATCCGGGTGCTGCTGGTCGACGATCAACCTCTGGTGCGGGCCGGGTTGCGCGTGCTGATCGCCGACGTGCCGGACATGGCGGTGGTCGGCGAGGCGGGCACCGGTGCCGAGGCGGTGCGCCTGGCGCGTGAGATCGTGCCCGACGTGGTGCTCATGGATCTCCGGATGCCGGGCACCGACGGCATCCAGGCGACCCGGACGATCACCGACTCCGGTGGTCCCGTGCGGGTGCTGGTGCTCACCACGTTCGACGACGACGAGCACGTGCACGCCGCGCTGCGAGCCGGTGCGAGTGGCTTTCTGGTCAAGGACATGGCGTTGGAGGACATTCTCGGCGCGATCAGGGTGGTGGCGGCCGGGGACGCGTTGATCGCACCGGGCGTCACCCGGCGACTGATCGCCGAGTTCACCCGCCGGCCGGCGGTCCCGTCGCCCCGGCCGCTGTCGGGGGTGACCGATCGGGAGCGCGAGGTGCTCACCCTCGTGGGGCGGGGCCTGTCCAACGCCGAGATCGCCGCCGAACTGGTGATCAGCGTGGCCACCGCCAAGGCGCACGTGGCCCGGCTGTTCAGCAAGCTCGGCGCCCGGGACCGGGTGCACCTGGTCATCGCCGCGTACGAGGCCGGCCTGGTCACCCCACCCCGCTGACCCGTACCACCCCCACCCCACCCCGGCTTACGGGCGTCCGCAACTTCGCGGAACGTGCTGCCTCGACCGCCCCGGACCCAGCACTTTCCCCGCAGTTGCGCGGCCTGCGTGGGGTGTGTGGGCGGCGTGGGGTGGTGCTGGGGCCGCTCAGGGGAGGGGGCGGCGGAGCCGGCGTTCGGCGCGCCACCAGCGGGCGAGCAGCACGGCGCTGGCGATGAAGCCCAGCGAGGCCGGGGCGGCGGCGAGCCAGTTGATCCCGCTGGGGCTGGTGACGGCGGCACCGACCGCCGCGTAGCCGAACGCGGTCGGCGCGGAGGCGATCACGCTGCCGACGAGGAACGGCAGCACCCGCGCGCCGGTGGTGCCGTAGCCGTAGCTGACCAGGCCGAAACCGGAGATCGGCAGCAGCCGCACGGTGACCACGCCGAGCACGCTCTGCCGGGTGAACCAGCGGTCGAGGCGGGCCAGTCGGCCCCGGACGCGTTCGGCGACGAACTCCCGACCCAGCACCCGACCCACGGCGAAGCCGATCGCCGCCGCCAGCAGTGCGGCGCCGAGCGCGTACGCGGCACCTTCCAGGGCGCCGAAGATCGCGCCTGAGGCGAGCGTGATGAAGGTGCGGGGGACCAGCGCCACCAGCAGCAGCGCCCCGCCGAGCACACCGGCCACCGGAGCGAGCGGCCCCATCCGGTCGGCCAGGTCCGGCAGCGCGGTCGGTTCGGGGTGCGGCACCAGCAGCAGCGTCACCCCGAACCCGGCGAGCAGGAGCAGCAGCAGCGAGAACCGGGTCACCGACGGAGTCGTGGCGAGCAGCAGGAGCCGCCGGGCGGTGGTTGGGGCAGTGACCGCGGTGTCGCCGTACCGTGCGCCGTCGCCCGGGCCGGCACCGGGTTGGGCAGCTTCGGCACCGGGTTGGGTGGGGTTGGCCGACGTGGGGTCGGGCTGCGGGACGTCGGCTGTGGGGTCACCCGGCCGGCTCGCCCGCAGCAGTCGCCTCCGCAGCTTGCGGATCATGTCCGGGCGGTGGCCACCGCGGTCCGGCGTTCGGCCCGCAGCCGGTCGGCCCAGGTGTCGTCGAGCGGAGGCAGGTGCTGCGCGCCGGTCGCCCAGCGCAGCAGCAGGTCGGCCAGGGCCGGGTTGCGGGCCAGCGCCGGGCCGTGGGAGTACGTGCCGAGCAGCTTGCCCCGCCACGCTCCCTCGGTGGCGCCGTCGTTGCCGACCCCGGCGGTGACCCGGGCCAACGGTGAGACGCCGGGGCCCAGGTGGGTGCGGCCGCCGTGGTTCTCGAACCCGGTCAGCGGCGGTAGGCCGAGGCGGGCGTCGATGTCGCCGGCCAGTTCGCCGACGGCCCGGCTGGGGCCCCGGTCCGAGGAGAGGTCGAGCAGTTCGAGGCCCTGGTACTGGGTGCCCTTGGCGAAGAACGAGGTGCCCAGCAACTGGTAGCCGGCGCAGACGCCGAAGACCACCGAACCCTGGGCCACCGCCCGGTGCAGGCCACCGTCGGCGAGCAGTCGTTGCGCGCCGAGCGCCTGTGGGCCGTCCTCCCCGCCTCCGATGAGGTAGATGTCGGCCGTGGTGGGCAGCCGCTCGTCGGAGCGGACCTCCAGCACCTCGACCGGGAATCCGCGCTGCTGGGCCCGGCGGGCCAGGATCAGGGCGTTGCCCCGGTCGCCGTACGTCGACAGCAGGTCCGGGTAGATCCAGACGATGCGCAGGGTCTCAGTTGACACGATCCAACTCCGCTCGGATGTCCTGGAACGCGGTGTAGTTCGCGATGACCTCCAGCCGACCCGGCGGCACCGCCCGGACGGCCTCGTCGAAGGTGCGTACGTACTGGAAGGGCACGTCGTTGACCTCCAGCCGTACGGCGAGGTCGTACGCCCGGTCGCCGGTGATGAGCACCAGCCGGCCGCGCAGCGGGGCGAAGTCGACGTCGAAGAGCCAGGAGGTGTCCAGCCCGTCGGGGTCCCGGGCGTTTATGGACAGCAGCGTCGGCGCCTCGTCGGCCATGTCGAACGCCTCCAGCCAACTGGCCGGGTTCTTGGCCAGCAGCAGCCGCACGGTGCGACCGTCCCGGACGACCTGGGCGTAGCGCCCGGCCACCGAGGTCACGTCGCCGAGGCGGGGAACCGCGTCGAAGGGACGTACGCCGAACTCGGCGGCGACCGCCAGCGCGGTCGCCGCGTTGCCGATGTTGACCTTGCCGGGAAGCTGGAGCTTGACCTTGTACCAGGCGCCGGTCGGGTCGACGACGCCCTCCTCGTCCACGGTCCACTGCGGCTCCGGCCGGCGAAGCGGGCAGCCGGTGCACCACCACTGCTCGCCGGAGCGCTGGATGGTGGAGCCGCACTCGGGGCAGACCCAGGAGTCGTCGTGCCAGCGCTGCCCGGCGGAGAACCAGGTGACGTGCGGCGGGGTGATCCGCTGGTCGTGGGAGGCCGGCGGGGTGGCGGCCCAGACCACCATCGGGTCGTCGGCGTTGGCGACCACGCGGATGTCCGGGTGCCGGGCCAGCGCCGCGCGCCAGAGCTGCGCCATCATGGCGACCTCCTTGGCCCGGTCCAGCTGGTCGCGGGAGAGGTTGAGCAGCGCCACCACGTGCGGGTCGGTCGCCTCGATCACCTGGGCGAGGTAGTGCTCGTCGACCTCCAGCACGGCGTACGGCGTGCTGCCGGCCTTGGCCAGCGCGGAGGTGTGCCCGGTGGGCATGTTGGCGCCGAACGAGTTGGTGGCGACCCGGCCGAGTACCCCGACGGCCGCGGCGGCGAGCCGGGTGGTGGTGGTCTTGCCGTTGGTGCCGGAGATCAGCGCGATGGCCCGTCCGGCGGAGAGGTGGGCGAGCAGTTCGGGGTCGATCTTCAGGCCGAGCCAACCACCGATCACCGAGCCGTCGCCCCGGCCCGCCGCCCGGGACAACGCCGCGGCGGTCCGTGACACGGAGCTGGCCACCTTCGCCCGCAGGGGCATCTTCGCGTCCGTCACGCGAGCGAGGTTACCGGACCAGCGGACCCGCGAGATCGGCACCGACGGCGATCCGTTCGGCTCGGCGCGGCCGGCGCCCGGTCGGATGACCCTCGGCCGGACGGAGTCGATCTATGTCGGAAAGCGGACCCGCCCGGGGGCGCCGCGCGGCCCTCCACTCCGCTCCACCCCGGCTGACGTGCGGTTTTGTGGCGACGCGCGGCGCGCCACGCGGTCGAATCTGGTTGCGAGTGGAGGGAAGTGGAGTAGAGTGGGGCGCATTGGTGGGGCCGGGAGGGGCCCACCGGCCCGGGGGGTCAGCGGCGCGCGAACGCCGCTCAAGGGCGAGGGGGTTGGGCCGATGTTTCTCGGCACCCACACTCCGCGCCTGGACGACAAAGGCCGGTTGATCCTTCCGGCGAAGTTCCGGGATGAGCTGGCGGGGGGTGTCGTGATCACCAAAGGGCAGGAGCGCTGCCTCTACGTCTTCCCGACGCCGGAGTTCCAGCGGATCGCGGAGCAGTTGCGCGCGCAGCCGATGACGCACAAGGCGGCCCGGGCCTACAGCCGGGTGTTCTTCGCCAGCGCGCACGACGAGGTGCCGGACAAGCAGGGCCGGGTGACCATCCCGGCGCACCTGCGCAGCTACGCGGCGCTCGACCGGGACCTGGTGGTCATCGGCGCGAGCACCCGGGTGGAGATCTGGGACAAGGTCGCCTGGGAGACCTACCTCGCCGAGAGCGAAGACGACTTCGCCGACATCGAGGAAGGGGTGCTGCCCGGCGGTCTGTAGGGCGTGGCGACGCCCGACGTACTGCGAGATCTCCAGCCGCTTTCGAGTTCCTGGCATCCCTTCCCCGGTGCCAGGCGCACGATCCGATCCTCCGGGCCCCGGCCCGACGGGCGGGCGGAGAGCGGATGGGGATCTGGCGGTACGACGGCACGGCGTCGTCCGACGAACAGAGCGCGGATACACAACCGGTTCAACCAGTGGGGGTCGACATGGGGGAGCTACGCGGCACGCACGTGCCGGTGCTGCTCGAGCGGTGTCTCGAGCTGCTGGCCCCCGCACTGGGCCGGGGTGGGCGCACCGTGCACGTCGACGCGACGTTGGGCCTCGCCGGCCACGCCGAGGCGGTGCTGCGAGCCCATCCGGAGACGGTGCTGGTGGGCCTCGACCGGGACACCGAGGCACTGGCCCACGCCAGGGTCCGGCTGGCCCGGTTCGCCGACCGCGTCCATCTGGAGCACGCCGTCTACGACGAGCTGCCAGAGGTGCTCGACCGGCTGGGATATCCGTCCGTGGACGGGGTCCTGTTCGATCTCGGTGTCTCCTCGTTGCAGCTCGACGCGCCCGACCGCGGGTTCGCGTACGCGCAGGACGCGCCGTTGGACATGCGGATGGACCAGACCCGGGGGGTGACCGCCGAGGAGGTGGTCAACACCTACCCGCACCCGGAGCTGGCCCGGGTGCTGCGGGTCTACGGCGAGGAGAAGTTCGCCGGGCGGATCGCCTCGGCGATCATCCGGGAGCGGGAACGCGGCCGGATCACCTCCTCGGCGCGGCTGGCCGAGCTGGTCCGGGAGTCGATTCCGGCACCAGCCCGGCGAACCGGGGGACACCCGGCAAAGAGAACGTTTCAGGCTTTACGGATCGAGGTAAACAGAGAACTGGCAGCGCTGGAGACGGCGCTGCCGGCCGCTCTGGACCGGCTCGCCGTCGGCGGTCGCCTGGTGGTCCTGTCCTACCACTCGCTGGAGGACAGGCTCACCAAACAGGCGCTCGCCGATCGGGTCCGCAGCACGGGCCCGATCGACCTCCCGGTCGAACTGCCCGGGTCAGAGCCGACGTTCCGGCTGCTCAGCCGGGGCGCGGAACTGCCTGGGGAGGTGGAGGTCACCGCGAATCCGCGGGCCGCTTCGGTGCGCCTGCGGGCCGCGGAGCGGATCGACCCGCAGGCACGGCAACGGGGGCGTACCGACCGCGAACGGTACCGCCGCCGGGTCAAGGCGATGCACCAACCGGGGACGGGGTCCACCACGGAATCCGGTCCGGATCCGCGGCGGGCGCCGGGGGACACCACGGACGAAGAGGGGGAGGGGACATGAACGTAGACAAGCGTCGGGACATCGCCGGCGCCGGGCAGCGCGCACCGCGGTCGGGGGGCCGGATCGCGGCGGAGCGGACCCGGGGAGCGGGCGACGCTGCTCGGCGGACGGACCGGGTGAACCGGTCGGCGGAGACTCGCGCCCGGGGGGCGCGCGAGTTCCCGACCCAGGGCAGCGCCGCGCTGCGTCCGGTGGAGCGGGCCGCCGTCGCGGCCGAGCGGTCGGAGTCGCCGCGGCTGCGGGTCGCCCCGCCGCCGCCGGTGCGGGTGCCGCGGGCACCGTTCGCCGCGCTGGTGGTGGTGCTGGTCGTCGGCGGGGTGCTGGGCATCCTGGCGGTCAACACGAAGATCAACGAGAACGCCTTCCGGCTCGACGAGCTGCAGCAGCAGCAGGCCAAGCTCGACGTGGAGCAGCAGCAGCTGAAGAAGCAGATCGCCGAGTCCGAGTCGCCGGGCAACCTCACCGCGCAGGCCCGCAAGCTCGGGCTTGTCGAGTCGGGTGAGCCGGCGTACATCCGGCTGCCGGACGGCAAGGTGATCGGAGTGCCGCAGCCGGCCGGTGGCGATCTCTCCATCGCCAGCCAGCAGGGCGGGCAGGGGTAGGCCGTGCCACCGAGGTCTGAGGAACCGCGCCGGGACGCCGAAGGCTCCCGGCGCGGTTCGTCGCGTGGCGGCGGCCAGCGGAGTTCACCGCCCCGCCCGGCCGGTGAGCGGGACGTGACGCCGGGTCTGAGCGGCATCTCCGACGCCCGCGCCTACACCCCCCGGGGCCGCTCCGTCCGCGAGAGCGGCGCCGCCGCCGGCACCGGACGCGCCGAGCAGCGGCGCACCCCGCGCAGCAGCCGGTCGCAGGACCCGTTCCGGCCCGCGCTACAGGTGCTCGACGGCGGTCGGGTCACTGCCGGCCGGGCCGCCGGCCGAGCGGGTGGCGCCGCCCGCCGGGACGGTGGCGCGGCCCGTGCCACCGTGACGCGTACCGTCACCGACCGCACCCCGCGCGACGAGGTCCCGGCCACCGCCCCCCGACGACGGGTGACCGCGCGGGACCCGCGTCGCGGGGACCGCACGCCGCCGCGTCGACCGTCGCGTCAGCGCCCCCGACCGCCCCGGCTGGCCGACCCGGGGCGTCGGCTGCGCCTGGGCACCGCGTTGACCCTGGCGCTCTTCGTCGCCGTCGGAGTGCGGCTGGTCGTGCTCCAGACCGTCGACACCCCGGCGTACGCCGACGGCGGTATCGCCGACCGCATCACCACCGTGCCGCTGCCCGCGCCGCGGGGCGCCATCTACGACCGCTCCGGTGAGGCCGCGCTGGCGCACAGCGTCGAGGCCCGGTACGTCTACGCCGACCCGACCCGGGTGAAAGACATCGCGGCGACCGCGGCGACGCTCTCCCCGCTGCTCGGTATCCCGGCCTCCGAACTGGCCGAGAAGATGAAACCCCGCAAGCGGATCAACGGCGTCGACTCGCAGTTCGAGTACCTGGCCCGGGGGGTGGACATCGACCGCGCCAAGGAGATAACGGCGCTCAAGCTGCCCGGCATCGGCACGCACCGCGACGAGCGGCGCGAGGTGCCCGGCGGGGACCTCGCCGCCAACCTGATCGGCTTCACCAGCCCGGACATGGTCGGACTGGAGGGCCTGGAGGCGCGCTTCGACGACCTGCTGCACGGCGAGGACGGCCAGCGGGTCTTCGAGATCGGCCTCGGCGACCTGGCCGCCCCGATTCCCGGCGGCATCAGCCGCACCACGAAGGCCAAGCCGGGCAGTTCGCTGGTGCTCACCATCGACCGCGACCTGCAGTACATGGTGCAGCGCATCCTCAGTGAGCAGACGCAGCAGGTGCAGGGCAGCACCGGCGCCGCGGTGGTGCTGGACGCGCGTACCGGGGAGGTGCTGGCCCAGGCCAGCCATCCCACCTACAACGCGGCGAAGCCCTTCCCCAGCGAGCCGACCGACCGGGAGGACGCGGCCACCAGCTTCATCGTCGACCCGGGCTCGGTGCACAAACCGATCACGTTCGGGGCGGCCCTGCAGGAGGGCGTCATCACCCGGGACACCTCGTTCCCGGTGGCCAACGCCATCCGCAAGGGCGACACCTGGTTCCGCGACACCCATCAGGCGAACGGGCGGCGGATGAGCGTGGCCGGCATGATGGCGTACTCCTCGAACGTCGGCACCATCCAGATCGCCGACAAGCTCGGTCCGGACCGCCTGCTCGACTACCAGCGGCGCTTCGGCCTGGGCAAGCCGACCGGGGTCGGGATGCCCGGCGAGGCGAGCGGGCGGCTGCTGCCGGTGCAGGAGTGGAGCGGGTCCTCGCAGGGGTCGGTGCCGATCGGGCACAGCGTGGACGCCACCCCGTTGCAGATGGCCGCGGCCTACGCGGCGATCGCCAACGACGGCACCTACATCCAGCCGCACCTGGTCAAGGAGACGATCGCGCCGAACGGGACACGGACCCCCGGGCCGGCGCCGGAGACCCGGCAGGTGCTCAGCCCGGACAACGCCGCCGCGCTGCGTACGATCATGGAGGCGGTCACCACGGTCGACGACGCCACCGGGCTGGCCGCCGCCGTTCCCGGCTACCGGGTCGCCGGCAAGACGGGCACCGGCTGGCGGCTGGTGGACGGCAAGAAGCAGCCCGGCGAGGTCGCCTCGTTCATCGGGATGGCTCCGGCGGAGGACCCGCGCTACGTCATCGCGGTCTTCGTGCACAGCCCCAGCGGTGGCGGTGGTCAGATCTCGGCACCGGCCTTCCGCGACATGATGACCTTCACCCTGCGCCACCACCGGGTACCGCCGTCGACCGAGCCCGCGCCGACGTTCACCGTCTTCCCGTAGGCACCACCTGCGGTTCGACTTCATCAGACGGAGATTCAGGCGCGCCGTGCGGCCCGGACCGAGCGACCGGGTAGGGTCTGACGCCGTGCGCGGCAATCCTCGTCCCCGTTCCGTGACCGGGATCCGGCTCGGTGCCCTGGCCGCCCGGCTCGCCGTGGCGTCCTCGACTGATGCCGATCCGATGGTGACCGGGGTGACCCACGCCAGCGGCGAGGTCCGCCCCGGCGATCTGTACGCGGCCCTGCCGGGCGCCCGACGGCACGGCGCGGAGTTCGCCGCCGACGCGGCGAGCGCGGGCGCGGTCGCGATGCTCACCGATCCGGCCGGCGCCGAGCGGGCCGCCGACATCGGGTTGCCGACCCTGGTGGTGGCCGATCCCCGGGCGGTGCTCGGCCCGCTCGCCTCGGCGGTCTACGGCGATCCGACGGCGGGGTTGACCGTGATCGGCGTGACCGGCACCGCCGGAAAGACCTCCACCGCGTACCTGATCGAGTCGGGGCTGCGCGCCGCCGGCCACGTCACCGGCCTGATCGGCACCGTGGAGACCCGCCTCGGTGACCTGGTGATCGACAGCGTGCGGACCACTCCCGAGGCCACCGACCTGCACGCCATGCTGGCCGCCGCCGCCGAGCGTGGGGTCACCGCCGTGGTCATGGAGGTCTCCAGCCACGCCCTGGCGATGGGCCGGGTCGGCGGGGTGCGGTTCACCGTCGGCGGCTGGACCAACTTCGGCTCCGACCACCTGGACTTCCACGCCGACGCCGAGGACTACTTCGCCGCCAAGGCCCGACTGTTCGACGGCCGGTGTGCCGTCGAGGTGCTCAACCACGACGACCCGGCGCTCAAGGCGCTGTTCAAGCCGGCCACGGTCAGCTTCTCCGCGCTCGGCGACCGGGCTGCCAGCTGGTGGGCCGACGAGCAGTCCGGCGAGGGGTACGCGCAGCGGTTCACCGCACATGGTCCGGACGGGCTGGCGCTGCCCGCCCGGGTGGCGCTGCCCGGCCGACACAACGTGTCCAACGCCCTGCTGGCCATCGCCAGTCTGGTGGCCGCCGGGGTCGACCCGGTGACCGCCGTCGAGGGCGTGGCCGCCTGCGGCGGCGTGCCGGGCCGGCTGGAGTCGGTGGGCGTGGCCGGTGGGGTGCGCGGGGTGGTCGACTACGCGCACAAGACCGACGCCGTGGTGGCCGCGCTGGCCGCGCTGCGGGAACTCAGCACCGGTCGGCTGATCTGCGTCATCGGTGCCGGCGGCGACCGGGACCGGGGAAAGCGGCCGGCGATGGGTGCCGCCGCCGCGGCCGGTGCCGATCTGGTGGTGGTGACCGACGACAACCCCCGCACCGAGGATCCGGCGGCGATCCGCGCCGAGGTGCTCGCCGGTGCCCACCGGGCTGGTGCGCCGGCCCAGGTCGTCGAGGTCGGCGGTCGCCGCGCGGCGATCGACGAGGCGGTGCGGCTGGCGGCACCGGGTGACGTGGTGGCCCTGCTCGGCAAGGGGCACGAGCGGGGCCAGGAGATCGCCGGTGAGGTGTACCCGTTCGACGACCGGACCGAACTCGCCGACGCGCTGCGGAGCCGCTTCGGGGATCTGGAGGGGCAGTGATCACGCTCAGCCTGGCCGAGATGGCCTCGGCGGTCGACGGACGGCTGGTCGCCGCGGATCCCGCCGCGCAGGTCACCGGCAGCGTGGAGTTCGACTCCCGCAAGGTCACCCCCGGTGGGCTCTTCGTCGCCTTCGACGGGGAGAAGGTGGACGGCCACGACTTCGCCGCCGCGGCGGTGGCCGCCGGTGCGGTGGCGGTCATGGGCACCCGTGCGGTGCCCGGCGTGCCGATGATCGTCGTGGCCGACCCGTTGGCCGCGATGGGCCGGCTGGCCCGCGTGGTGGTGGATCGACTGCCCGGGCTCACCGTGATCGGGCTGACCGGTTCCTCCGGCAAGACCACCACCAAGGACCTGATCGCCCAGTTGACCGCCCGGCTCGGCGAGACGGTGGCGCCGCCCGGGTCGTTCAACAACGAGCTGGGACACCCGTACACGGCGTTGCAGGCCGGCCCGACCACCCGGTACCTGGTGATGGAGAAGGGCGCCCGGGGCATCGGCCACGTGCGGTACCTCTGCGAGGTCGCGCCGCCGCGCATCTCCGTGGTGCTCAACGTCGGGGTGTCACACATCGGCGAGTTCGGTTCGCAGGAGAACATCGCGCTGGCCAAGGGCGAGCTGGTCGAGGCGTTGCCAGCCGACGGCCTGGCGGTGCTCAACGCCGACGATCCGCTCGTCGACGCGATGGCCGCCCGGACGGCGGCCCGGGTGGTCCGTTACGGCGAGTCGGCGCACGCCGACGTGCGGGCCGTGGACGTGACGCTCGACGAGCGGGGACGGGCCGCGTACACGCTGGTCACGCCCGAGGGCACCGCGCCGGTGCGACTCGGGCTCACCGGCCGGCACCAGGTCTGGAACAGCCTGGCCGCCGCGGCCGTGGCGCGGGAGCTGGGCATGCCGCTGGCCGAGCTGGCCATCGCGTTGGGCGCGCTCGGGCTGGTCTCCACCCGCCGGATGGACGTCTTCGAGCGAACCGACGGGGTCACCGTGATCGACGACTCGTACAACGCCAATCCGGCGTCGACGGCGGTGGCGCTGCGGGCGCTGGGCGGCATCGGCGCGGGACGGCGTACCGTCGCGGTGCTCGGCTACATGGCCGAGTTGGGCGAATTCGAGGCGCAGGGACACGCCGAGGTGGGCCGACTCGCGGCCGAGCTGGGCGTGGACCGGTTGCTCGTGGTCGGCGAGGCGGCGGCGCCGATCCACCACGGGGCGACATCGGTAGGTGACTGGGGAGGAGAGTCGGTGCTGCTCACCGATCAGGCGGCGGCCGTCGAGGTGCTGCGCAGCGAGCTACGACCGGGCGACGTCGTCCTGGTCAAGGGCTCCCGGTACCGGACCTGGGAGGTGGCCGACGCGCTGCGCGTCGACGCCGCCGGGGACGGCGACGGTACGTCGGCGTCGGCCGGGGGTGGCGCCGCGTGAGAGCGGTAATCGTGGCCATCGGGGTGGCCTTCCTCGTCTCGCTGTTCTGCACCCCGATCGCGATCCGGGTCTTCACCCGGCTCAAGGCCGGTCAACCCATCCGGGCCGAGGGCCCGCAGATGCACCAGGGCAAGAAGGGCACGCCGACGATGGGCGGCGTGGTGTTCATCCTGGCCACCGTCATCGCGTACGTGGCCGGGCACCTCGCCCTGACCACGCTGCCCGACGCGCAGATCGCCCAGGTCGAGCCGACCATCACGGCGCTGGTGCTGCTGGGGCTGATGGTCTTCTGCGGCGCGGTCGGCTTCATCGACGACTTCCTGAAGGTGCGCAAGCGGCACAGCGGTGGCCTGAGCGCCCGGGGCAAGCTGCTCGGGCAGATCCTGGTCGGCGCGGTGTTCGGGGTGGTCGCGCTCTGGTTCCCGTCGACCATGACCGACGCCTCCGGCGCGGTGACCAACACCGAGACGGTCGGCAGCACCACGCTCAGCTTCATCCGGGACATCCCGGCGCTGGACGTCACCAAGATCGGTGCGGTGATCATCTTCATCTTCGTGGTGATGGCGGCGACCAACGGCGTGAACCTCACCGACGGTCTCGACGGGCTGGCCACCGGGGCCTCGGTGATGGTGCTCGGCGCGTACGCGGTGATCGCGTTCTGGCAGTACCGGCACTGGTGCGCCGACCCGGCGTACACCGCGAACCCGGACAACTACTGCTACACGGTCCGGGACCCGCTGGAGATCGCGCTGATCGCCGGGGCGGCGGCCGGGGCCTGCGTCGGCTTCCTGTGGTGGAACACCTCGCCCGCCCGGATCTTCATGGGTGACACCGGAGCGCTCGGTCTCGGTGGCCTGATCGCCGGCATGGCGATGTCGACCCGGACCATCCTGCTCCTGCTGATCATCGGCGGCCTGTTCGTGATCATCACGATGTCGGTGGTGATCCAGATCATCTCCTTCAAGACCACCGGCAAGCGCGTGTTCCGGATGTCGCCGTTGCAGCACCACTTCGAGTTGGCCGGCTGGAGCGAGGTCAACATCGTGGTCCGCTTCTGGATCATCGCCGGCATCGGCGTGGCCATCGCCCTCGGCCTCTTCTACAGCGACTTCCTGGCCAACATGGGCTGACCCACGCCAGCCTGGACGTGGTGTTAAAGAAGTTTGGGTGGGGGAGGCCCCCGCAGCCCCCCCCAACAACTTTATCTAACCGGGGGGGGGGGGGGTTGGGGGGGGGGG
>NZ_JBAGKI010000051.1:0-43497 GCF_036689795.1 Micromonospora palythoicola
CCCCCCCGCCCCCCGGGGGCGGGGGCCGGGCGCGGGGGGGGGGGCCGGTTTTGTGGCCCCCCCCAGCCGCGGGGGCCCGGGGGCGACTGCCCCCGGGGCCGCCGTCGTCTGTCCGAGTCCGGATTAACCAGCCGCATCGAGCCTTCCGTCCGCTTTGTGGGTAATTGTCGTGACGGTGGTCACGGTTTGTCGGGGCATGGACCCGTCCGCGAGGCCGTTGTACGCAGGAGTAACCGCGACGACCGGCTGCCAGGGCCGACCCGGAAATGCCGGGCCCGCCCAGGTCGTTGCGAATCCGGAGCAGGCGTAACGCGCCGCCTCCATCCGACGACGCGGTACTCGCAACCTCCCATCTCCTGGTGTCGTGTCGATCCCCCGAGACGGAAGGAAACGATCATGACTGGTCCGATCCGTAAGGCCGCCCTGACCGCCGCCGGTGCCGTCTGCGCCGGTGGGATGATCGCCGGCCCGGTGGGCGCGACCGCCGCCCCGGCGAGCTCCGACCCACTGGCCGCCGTGACCTCGCGAGGGCACGGCAAGGGCGAGCGGCAGCTGACGCTTCGTTACGAGGCCCAGCCGAACTTCTACTACTGCGGTCCGGCCGCGGTGCGTAACACCCTGAGCATCCTGAACAAGGACGTCTCCCAGGACGACCTGGCCCGCGAGATGGGCACCACCGAGCGGGGCACCGACTCGGCCTTCCTGATCACCGAGGCGCTCAACCGGAAGGCCGGCAAGGATGTCTACCGCACGGTGGAGATCCCCGGCCAGGCCGCCGACCGGGCCGAGACCGACCGGTTGCGGGACGACGTCGTCCGCGCCGTCGACAGCGGGCGGGGCGTCGTGGCGAACGTCGTGGGCACCGCCACCGACCTCGACGGGGGCAGTCACACCTTCGACGGCGGCCACTACATCGCGGTGACCGGCTACCGCGACGGCGGCGACCAGATGAAGATCGCCGACTCGGCCGACGCCAGCCGGGCCGAGTACTGGATCAGCACCGACGCGCTGGCCGACTGGATCGCCAGCCGAGGCTATTCCGCCTGATCCGCCAGCCCGACACCGAGGGCCGGCCCCAACCGGGGCCGGCCCTCGTACGCGTACTCAGCCAGTCACCGGTACCGCAGGGCCGTCGCCGACCAACCGGAACGACGTCGCACCGATCGGCTCGACCAGACCGTCGTCGACGAGTCCGGCCAGTGCCCGCGCCCGCTGTACGTCGTCGGCCCACACCTGGTCCAGGCGTTGGTGCGGCACCGGCCCGCTGGCCTCCCGGAGCACGCCGAGCAGCAGGCCGCGTACCTGGCGGTCGGTGCCGGCGTACCGCTGTGGCCGGCGGGTCGGACCGGCTGGAGCGGGGCGCCCCGAAGCCCGCCAGGCACAGGTGGACTCGACCGGGCACACCCCGCAGCGAGGCGCCCGGGCGGTGCACACGACCGCGCCCAACTCCATGAAGGCGGCGCTGGCCAGGGCAGCGGCGGCCGGTTCGGCGGGCAGCAGTTCCTCGGTGGCGACCAGATCGGCCGGACGGGTGGTCGGGCCGGCATCCGGTTCACCGGCCACCGCCCGGCAGACCACCCGGCGTACGTTGGTGTCGACCACCGGGTGACGCTGGCCGTACGCGAAGGCGGCGACCGCCCGGGCGGTGTACGTACCGACGCCGGGCAGGGCGAGCAACTGCTCCAGCCGGTCCGGCACCGCACCGCCGTGCCGCTCCACGATGGCCACCGCGCACTCGTGCAGCCGGACCGCGCGACGGGGATAACCGAGCCGTCCCCACATGCGGATCGCCTCGGCCGGGCTCGACCCGGCGAGGGCGGCCGGCGTCGGCCAGCGCTCCAGCCACGCCTGCCAGGCGGGCACCACCCGGGCGACCGGGGTCTGCTGAAGCATGACCTCGCTCACCAGGATCGCCCAGGGGTCCGCCTCGGGTCGGCGCCAGGGCAGGTCCCGCGCGTGCTGCTCGTACCACCGGCTCACCCGACCGGCGAATGTGGGTTCTGTCATCGCGACGCCGATGATGTCACGCGCCACGGTCCCGCCGTTCGGACGGTCGGGCGGGCCGACCACGACGACGTGTGCCGATCGGGCAGAATGCCCGGATGAACGAGCTTGCGATCACCGTCATCGGCCGGGACCGGCCCGGCATCGTGGCTGACGTCGCCGAGGTGCTCGCCCGGCTCGGAGCCAACCTCACCGACAGCACCATGACCCGGCTGCGGGGACACTTCGCGATGACCCTGATCTGTGTCGGCCCGGCCGCCGCCGAGGTCGAGACCGCGCTGGCGGCGCTGGCCGCCGACGGCCAACTGCTGGCGACGGTACGCGAAGTGACGCCGGACGGTGAGACCGCGCCCGCCGGCGAACCGTACGTGATGGCGGTGCACGGCGCCGACCGGATGGGCATCGTGGCCGCGATGACCCGGGCGCTGGCCGAGGCCGGCGGCAACGTCACCGATCTGAGCACCCGACTGGCCGGGACGCTCTACGTGGTGGTGGCCGAGGTGGAACTGCCTCCGGGTGCGGCCGAGGCGCTCACCGGCCGGCTGGCGGAGGTGGCCGCCGGTCTCGGGGTCGAGGTGACTCTCCGACCTGCCGAACCGGACATGCTGTGAGCGGCACTTCGGACGCGCCGAACCGGGACGCGCAGCCGGACGCGTACGTGGGCCTGGGTGACTGGGTTCCCGAGGTGGTCGGCACCGGCCGTGTCATCCCGGTGCTCTGCGCACCGGATCCGGTGCTCAGCCGGCCGGGAGGCGAGGTCGACCCGACCGCCGGTGAGACGGTGCGACTCGCCGCCGACCTGATCGCGACCATGCGGGTGTCGCCGGGCTGCGTGGGCCTGGCCGCCCCACAGGTCGGGGTGAGCGCGCAGATCTTCGCGGTGGACGTCACCGGGCATCCCAAGACGGTCACCGGGCACGGCGTCTTCGTGCTCTGCAACGCCCGGGTGGTCGAGGCCACCCGCTGGAAGGCGGGTCGGGAAGGGTGCATGTCGGTGCCGGACCTGACCGGTGACGTGAAACGTGCGAGCCGGCTGGTGGTGGAGGGTGCGCTGCCCGGCAGTGGTGAGACCGTACGCCTGGTGACGGACGGTTTCGAGGCCCGCGCGCTGCAGCACGAGATCGACCATTGCGCCGGCCTGCTGTTCCTGGATCGGGTGGCCGGCGCGCACGCGATCTACCAGCGCAAGGTCTACCTCTGAGTCGGGCCGGTCGGTTGCCCTGAGTGACCGCCGCCGGTGCGAACCGTCGTTAATGGAGGGTCGGATCCGATGGCACGGGTGAGCCCCGGCGCGTCGCTGCCGTCCGCCGCACCGGCCGCCGCTACGGTGGGGTCATCATGCGTCTGACGGTCGGCCCTCTGCCTCCCACCGTGTACTGGCGGCGTCGCGCCGTCGTGCTCGGTGCGGTGCTGCTTTTCCTGATTGTCCTGTTCTACTCGTGCAACGGGCCCACCGGGGGCAACGACGCGACCGGTGACGGCAAGCCCGAGCCGGGCGTGGCGACCGGCACGCCGGATCCGACCGGGTCGGTGCTGACCCCGCAGACCGGTTCGCCGCCGTCCGGTGACGCCGGGGCCGATCCCGCCGATCCGGAGGGCGGGACCGCCGACGCGGGGAACGAGCCGGAGAACGAACCGAGCCTCAGCAATGACCCGCCGGCGGCCGATCCCGTGGCGGACGAGGGCAACTGTGCGGACACCGAACTCTCGGTGACCGCCGTGGCGTCGCCGGCGGAGGCCGCCTCGGGGGCGTCCGTCGACCTGAGTTTGAAGATCCGTAACAGGTCCGACCGGACGTGCAGCCGGGACGTCGGCGCGACCGCCCAGGAGTTGTACATCAAGGCCGGTGCCGAGGTGGTCTGGTCCTCGGACACCTGTGGCACGGCCGCCGGGTCGGACGTGCAGTCCTTCACCCCGGGCTTCGAACGCTCCTACCAGGTGAACTGGAACGGCAGGGACAGCAGCCGGTGCGCCAACGGCGTGGCGAACGGGCCGGTGGTGCAGGCCGGCAGGTACGAGGTCTTCGCCCGGGTGGGCACCAAGCTGAGCCAACCCGCGAAACTCGTCATCAGCTAGCCGGCGCTCGGAAACGCCCTGCCGGTCCACCGGCGCGGCCTCGGATCGTTCGGGTGGGACCCGGTCAGACGTAGCGTTCCAGGATGGACGCCTCGGCCAGCCGCGACAGCCCTTCGCGTACACCGCGGGCTCGTGCGTCACCGACGCCGTCGACCGCCTGCAGGTCCTCCACTGTGGCGCCCAGCAACCGTTGCAGGCTGCCGAAGTGCACCACCAGCCGGTCGACCACGGCCACCGGAAGCCGGGGCACCTTGGCCAGCAGCCGGAAGCCGCGCGGGCTGACCGCGGCGTCCAGCGCGTCCGAGGCCGCCGGATAGCCGATCGCCTTGGCGACCGAGACCAGGTCGATCAGCTCGGTGGCACTCAGCAGATCCAGCTCGACGAGCGCCTCGTCGAGGGTCCGGGGCTTGCGGCCGGTGGGCAGGTAGTCCCGGATGACGAGGGTGCGGTCGGCGTCCACGCCGGCCATCAACTCGTCGAGCTGGAGGGCCAGCAACCGCCCGTCGGTGCCCAGCTCGACCACGTAACCGGCGATCTCGTCGGCGATCCGGCGGACCATCTCCAGCCGCTGCACCACGGCCACCGCGTCACGCACGGTGACCAGGTCCTCGATCTCCAGGGCGGAGAGCGTGCCGGACACCTCGTCGAGGCGAAGTTTGTACCGCTCAAGCGTGGCGAGTGCCTGATTCGCCCGGGAGAGGATCGCCGCCGAGTCGTCGAGCACGTGCCGCTGACCGTTGACGTAGAGGCTGATGATGCGCATCGACTGACTGACCGAGATCACCGGGTAGCCGGTCTGCCGGGCGACCCGCTCCGCGGTGCGGTGCCGGGTGCCGGACTCCTCGGTCGGGATGGTGGGATCGGGCATGAGGTGCACGGCCGCCCGCACGATCCTGGTGCCGTCGCTGGAGAGCACGACCGCGCCGTCCATCTTGCAGAGCTCCCGGACCCGGGTCGCGGAGAACTCGACGTCCAGCGGGAAGCCGCCCGTGCAGAGCCCCTCGACCACCTTGTCGTAGCCGAGGACGATGAGTGCGCCCGTGCGACCCCGCAGGATCCGCTCCAACCCGTCGCGCAGCGCGGTGCCGGGTGCCATCAGGGCCAGGTTCGCGCGCAGCGGGTCACCGGCGACGCCGCCTCCGGTCACGCTCACGCTGATGGGTCGGGCGGGCGAGCCCACGGCAGCGGTGCGGGCGTGGGGCGTCGCGCCGGCTGGCTTGGTGGTATCGCGGTCGATCGGCACGGGCACAGTCTACGGACTGCCCTGCGGTGGGTGCTCTCGCGGTTACTGTGATGTGTCACGATTCCGCCCGCCCTGCCCGACCCGCCCGGTGGCCGTCTCACTCCGCCGACGCCCGCGCCGCGGCCTGCAACGCCGAACGGACGTCGGTGACCTCGATCACGCGCATCTGCTCCGGCCCGGCACCGGTGCTGGTGGGTCCGCAGCCGGGCGGCACGAGGGCCAGCCGGAAGCCGAGCCGGGCCGCCTCGGCCAGTCGGCGCGGTACCGCGCCCACCCGCCGCACCTCGCCGGTGAGGCCGACCTCGCCGATCGCCACCAGGTGCGGCGCGATCGCCAGGTTGAGCCCTCCGGAGGCGACGGCGAGGGCGACCGCGAGGTCGGCGGCGGGCTCCACCACCCGGATGCCGCCCACGGTGGCCGCGAAGACCTCCCGGTCGTGCAGGGTGAGTCGTTCGGTACGGCGCTGGAGGACCGCGAGCACCATCGCCAGCCGGGCGGAGTCCAGCCCGGAGACGGTACGCCGGGGCGAGCCGGCCACGGTGGCCCCGATCAGCGCCTGCACCTCGGTGAGCAGCGCCCGTCGCCCCTCCATCGCCACCGTCACGCAGGTGCCCGGGACCGGCTCGGAGTAACGGGTCAGGAACAGCCCGGAGGGATCGGCGAGGCTGCTGATGCCGCCCTCGTGCATCTCGAAGCAGCCGACCTCGTCGGCGGCGCCGAACCGGTTCTTGACACCACGCACCATCCGCAGTGAGGAGTGCTTGTCGCCTTCGAAGTGCAGCACCACGTCGACCAGGTGCTCGAGCACCCGGGGGCCGGCGACCTGGCCGTCCTTGGTGACGTGGCCGACCAGCACGGTGGCGACCCCGCGTTCCTTGGCGACCGCGACCAGCGCGGCGGTGACCGCCCGGACCTGGGTCACCCCGCCCGGAACGCCCTCGGTGCCGGTGGTGGAGATGGTCTGCACCGAGTCGAGGACGAGCAGTCCCGGCTTGACCGCGTCGAGGTGACCGAGCACCGCCGCGAGGTCACTCTCGGCCGCCAGGAAGAGCTGATCGTGCAGGGTGCCCATCCGCTCCGCCCGCAGCCGTACCTGGCTGACCGACTCCTCACCGCTGACCACCAGCGAGGGGCTGCCCGCTCCGGCGGCCCACTGTTGGGCGACGTCGAGCAGCAGGGTGGACTTGCCCACCCCCGGCTCTCCGGCGAGCAGCACCACGGCACCGGGCACCAGACCACCACCGAGGACCCGGTCCAGCTCGCCGACCCCGGTCGGTCTGGCCCGGGCCGGTGCCGCACTGATGGTGGCGATGGGGCGGGCCGGCTCGGCGGGCATCCGGGAAGTCACCACGCGGCCCGAGACGGTCGGGCCGGTGACCGTGCACTCGACCACGGAGCCCCACTCGCCGCACTCGGGACAGCGTCCCACCCACTTCGGTGGCTGATGTCCGCAGGCGTCGCACTCGTACGCGGGCCGAGGCTCGCGAGCGGCGGCCCGGCTGCGCGAACCGGTGCCCGCCCGGGACGGGGTCGATCGGGAGATGCTCACCCGAGCGACGCTAACCCCCGGGTACGACGACGGCACCGTCGGCATGGCCGCGGTGCCGTCGGAACTACCTGGATCGGCTCGGTCGGCGTGGCCGGCCCGCCGTGCTCAGTGGCCGCCTTCGCCCTCGTACTCGGTGTGCCGCTCGATGACCGGCGACGGCTGCGGCAGCGGCGAGAGCGGCACGGCGATCGGCGCCGGGCTGGTGACCGTCTCGCCGCCGAAGTCGAAGGTCAGCGTGACGCTCTGGCCGGCGAGCAGGGTCTCGTTCAGCCCGACAAGTTGAAGCACCTGCTCACCCTCGGTGTTGAGCTGCACGTAGCTCAGCGGAGGGATCTCGATCCGGGCCGGCGCGGACGTGGGTGGCCCGGTCGGGCTCGGCGACGGGGAGTCGTCCGGTGAGGGGGAGTTGTCCGGCGAGGCGGAGTTGTCGGGCGAGGGGGAACCCTCGGGAGACTCCTCCGGCGAGGGGGAGGTGGTCGGCGACGGCGAGCCGGTGGGCGACGGGTTGGTCGCGGCGGCGACCGTGGTGAGCACCACCTCCCGGGCGTCCGGCGAGCTGACCGTCACCGTGACCGGATCCGGCGAGTCGTTGTAGAGGACGACGTTGAGCAGCGCGTTTTCGCCGGCCTGATAGCCCTCGGCACCGGGGTAGGCCAGCGCGGCGGCGCGTACGGCGTACCGCCCGTCGCCGGCCTCGAGGTTGACGCCCTGGATCGACGGGACCTTGTTGGCCGTCTCGGAGATCTGGCCGGCGCCGCATCCGGACAGCAGCAGCCCGGCTGCCGCCGCGATCCCGGGCAGCAGCACGGCAGCCCGCCGGGAACCCCTGATCGAGCGCCTCACGTCGGTCCTCCTCGTCACGATCACACCCGGCTCGCCCGCCGGAACCGCTGGCCATGCCCGCGCAGACCGGGCTCCAGGGTAGTTGGCGCTGATCGTGGCCCGCACGCCGACCCGGTGCGGCCAGCCGTCGGGGTGGAACTCAGACCAACCGACCGTTCGTGACCAGCAGGACGACGTCGATCAGGGCGACCAGCAGCACCGCGCGGAAGGCCGCCACCGGCCGGGCTCCGGCGTGCTCGCCGGTGCGGCCCGCGTACCAGGCCACGATGAAGATCATGACGGTGGCGCCCACCGCCGCGAGACCCACGCCGGTCGGCGGTCCGGGTGGCCCGAGCACGAGCGTCACGGTCGCCGCGATCAGCAGCCCGGCAGCGGCCGCCCGGCTGCCCGCCGCGCCGAGCCGGTGCGGCAGCCCACGGACCCCGGTCCGGGCGTCGTCGGCGAAGTCGGGCAGCACGTTCGCGAAGTGGGCACCCGCGCCGAGCAGGGCCGCCGCGACGACCAGCCAGGCGGGGGGTGGCGGGGCGTCGGGCAGGGCCAGCACCACGAAGGCGGGCAGCGCACCGAAGGAGACCGCGTACGGCAGCACCGAGATCGGGGTGGACTTCAGCGGCCAGTCGTAGAGCAGCGCCGAGACCAGGGCGACGATGGCGCAGAGCGCCGCCGCCGGGTTCGTGGTCAGGGCCAGTGCCACGGTGGCGGTGGCGGCCACGGCGGCGGCGACCGCGACGGTACGCCGCCCGAGCGCGCCGGAGGCCAACGGTTTGTCGGCACGCCCGACCATCGTGTCGCGGTCGGCGTCGAGCAGGTCGTTGGTCCAGCCGACGGTGAACTGGCTGGCCGCCACGGTGAGCACTACCGCGACGACGCCGCCGGGTGGATGCCCGACACCGACGGCGAGCAGACCGGCCACTGTGGTGACCGCCGCGGTCGGCTCCGGATGGCTCGCTCTGACCAGCCCTAACACCGTCGACGACATAACGGAAGTCTGGTCGTTACCGGGGAGTCGTGCCACGCTCGTTGCCATGCGTGACGCCGGCCTCGTGCTGCCCCGCAACGATCCGCGCCAGTACGACGACCTGGCGGACGAATGGTGGCGGCCGGACGGGGTGTTCGCCATGTTGCACTGGCTGGCCCGGGCGCGGGCCGCGTTGGTGCCCCCGGCGGCGCGACCCGGCGCGCTCCTGGTCGACCTCGGCTGCGGGGCCGGTCTGCTCGCCCCACACCTGGTTGGCAAGGGTTACCGGCATGTGGGGGTGGACCTGACCCGCTCGGCGCTGGCCCAGGCGGCGGCGCACGGTGTGACGGTGGTGAACGGCGACGTCACGGCGGTACCGCTGGTGGACGGCTGTGCCGACGTGGTCGCCGCCGGTGAGCTGCTGGAGCACGTCCCGGACTGGCGTGCGGCGGTGGCCGAGGCGTGCCGCCTGCTGCGCCCCGGTGGCCTGCTGGTGCTGGACACCCTCAACGACACCGCGCTGGCCCGGCTGGTCGCGGTCCGCATCGCCGAGCGTCTGCCCACCGTGCCGCGCGGCATCCACGACCCCCGGTTGTTCGTCGACGACCGAGAGTTGGTCGCCGAGTGCGCCCGGCACGGCGTCGACCTGCGGATCCGTGGTGTCCGGCCCGGGATACCGGGACTGCTGCGGTGGCTGCTGCGGCAGGTGACGGGCGTGGCGACCCCGGTCGGCCAGGCACCACGCATCGTGTCGACCGGGTCGAGGGCGGTGCTCTACCAGGGTCACGGGGTGCGCGACGGATAGCCGATCCGGGTGAGGGTATGGCAATGGCCGAAGAGGGGGTTCCATCCATGACCGAGCGCAGTGGAGCGTCGGCGGCGGCCCGGCGGCTGGCGCCCCGGCTGGCGGCGCGCGCCACCACGCACGACCGGGACGGTTCGTTCCCGGTGGACGACTTCGCCGACCTGCGCGAGGCGGGGCTGTTCGGTCTGATGGTCCCGGCCGAGCTGGGTGGCACCGGTGCCACCTTCGCCGGGTACGCGGCGGTGGCCACCGAGTTGGCCCGCGGCAACGGTGCCACCGCTCTGGTGTTCAACATGCACGCCTCGGTGACCGGTGCGCTCGGCGCGGTCACCGAGGAACTGGCCGAGGCACTCGGCGTACCGGCGGAGGCGCTGGCCGCCCGTGACCGCCTGTTACGGGCGGCGGCCGACGGGGCGTGGTACGCGGTGGCGATGAGCGAGCGGGGCGCGGGTGCCCGGCTGTCCCAGCTGGCCACGGTCTACGAACCGGTCGACGGCGGCTGGCGGATCAAGGGCAGCAAGACCTTCTGCTCCGGTGCCGGCCACGCCGACGGCTACCTGGTGGCGGCCCGTAGCGCCGCCGACCCGTCGGTGGTCTCGCAGTTCCTGGTTCCGGCCGGAGAAGGGCTCACCGTCGAGCCGACCTGGGACGCTCTCGGCATGCGCGCCACCGCCTCGCACGACCTGCACCTCGACGTGACCGTCGGGACCGACCGGCTGCTCGGCGGGGTCGAGGGGCTGGCCCTGGTGGTGGCCCAGCTCATGCCGCACTGGCTGGTGGCCAGCTATGCGGCCGTCTACGTGGGGGTGGCCCGGGCGGCGATCGACGCGGCGGCGGAACACCTCAACACCCGCAACCTCGCCGGGCTGCCGGCGGTACGCGCCCGGCTGGGCCGTGCCGACGCCGCTGTGGCGGCGGCGGAGCTGGTGGTCGCCGAGGCGGCCCGACGGGTGGACGAGGCACCGGGTGCCGAGGAGACCAACCGGTGGGTGTGGCGGGCCAAGCTGCTGGCCGGCACCACCGCGGCGGAGGTGGCCGCGTCCATGCTGGAGGCGGCCGGCACCTCCGCCACCCGACGGGGTCATCCGCTGGAACGCCTGTACCGCGACGCCCGCTGCGGGTCGCTGCACCCGGCGACCTCCGACGTCTGTGCCGACTGGCTCGGCATCGCCGCGCTCGGCGGTGACCCGGACCGGGACGGATCGAGTCCTCGTTGGTGAGCGTGAGGGAATGAACCTGCGGGCCTGGCGGTCGTGGACCGGCGCGGGGTCGGCAGGCGTGAGATGTGAGCGTGCGAGAGGAAGGTGGGACCGTGTCGGTACCGGTTATCGCGGGCCTGGGCACGGCCCATCCGCCCTCGGCCGACCAGCAGGAGTTGTGGGAGCGGTTCTTCTCCCGGCACTTCTCCGGCTCGACCCGCGCCCTGGCGGAGCGGATCTTCGCGCATTCCGGGGTGACCCGGCGGCAGGCGGCGGTCAACCCGCTGCTTGAGGACGTCTCCGACTGGCCGACCGAGCGACGGATGCTCCGCTACCTGGTCGAGGCGTTACCGCTGGGCAAGGAGGCGGTCGGCCGGGCGTTGACCGCCGCCGGACTGGATGCCCGGGACGTCGGTCTCTTCGTCGTGTGCTCGTGCACCGGGTACGCCACCCCCGGGCTGGACATCCTGCTCGCCCGGGATCTCGGCATGGCCGCGACGACCCAGCGGATGTTCGTCGGTCACATGGGCTGCTACGCGGCGCTGCCGGGGTTGGGTGCGGTGGGCGACTTCGTCACCGCTCGGGGCCGTCCCGCACTGCTGCTCTGTGCCGAGCTGACCAGCCTGCACCTGCAGCCCTCCTCGGCCCGGATGGACACTCAGCAGATCGTCTCCCATGCGCTCTTCTCCGACGCCGCGGTCGCCGCGGTGGTCGTGCCCGGCGGGCGGGGGTACGCCGTACGTGAGGTCGCCTCGGTGACCGACACCTCCACCGCCGACCACATGACCTGGGAGGTGACCGACACCGGTTTCCGGATGGGGCTGTCACCGAAGGTGCCGCAGGTGCTGTCGGCGCACGTTCGGGGGCTGGTCGACGAGGTGCTGGCCCGGCACGGCACCCACCGGTCGGAGGTGGACGGTTGGGCGGTGCACCCGGGCGGCCCGCGCATCCTCAACGTGGTGGAGCGGGAACTGGGCCTGGCGCCGGCTGCGTTGGCGGCGTCCCGGGAGACGCTCGACGAGCACGGTAACTGTTCCTCGCCGACGGTGCTGTTGATCCTCGACCGCCTGTTCCGGTCGGCACCGGCACCGCGCCGCGTGGTGATGCTGGCCTTCGGGCCCGGCCTGACCCTCTACGCCGCCCTGCTGGAACGGCACGCCTGATCAGTCGACAGAGTTACTCTTCAAGGATGGACGTCGATGCCATCCATCAGTTGCGCGGAGCACTGCTGGCCGCCGTCGGGGTGGGGGTGCTGACCCTCGGCGGCTGGTGGTGGCAGGCGCAGGCACCGCAGGCGCGAAGCGACACGGGTGTCGTGCCGGGCGGGTCGTCGTCGGCCACGTACTGGCGGGATAACCCGGTCACCGGCGTGGTGCCCGAGCCGACCTCCGCCGTCCTGGTCGACCCGCGTACCGGAGCGGTGGCCGGCACGGACGGCCCACCGGTGGACGGCACCGTCACGAGTTCCGCCGTCGCGGACGGCTGGCGGGGCGCGACCGAAGCGGTCTGGACCGAGTCGGCGCGGCTCAGCCCAGGCGGCGCGGTGGTGCGGCAGACCCGGCTGGAGCGCGGCGAGCGGCACCTGCTGTGGCTGCGCTGCACCGGCCCGGGTGAGCTGCTGGTGGCCGTCAGCGGGGCCCGGTCGGCGGCGCCGATGACGGTGGGCTGCGACGGTGGGCAGGTCCTGATGGAACTAACCGGCACCGGCGCGGCGGCCCGGTTGTCGTTCTCGCCGGCCGGGTCGCAGCCGGTCCAGATCGAGGCCCGGCTGGTCGTCTTGGCGTGAGCAGTTCCGGCGGGCCTGGGGCGCAGGGCGGGATCAAGCGGCCAGCCGGGACAGTTCGGCGTGGTGGTCGGCGACCGAGGTGACCTCGGGTACCACCAGGGTGATCCGGCCGGAACGGTCGGCCAGCACGGCCGTCACGCCGAGCTGGCCGGCCGGCAGGTGCAGGAAGGCGCGTAGGCCGCCGGCCGGGTCGGCGAGTGCCCGTACCGACGTCCCCGGCGGTGCCGCCCGTGGCCGGGTGCCCGCCACGGTGACCACGTTGACCCCCGGCGGAACCGCGGTCGCCGCTTCGGTCACCTGCTCCGGGCAGGCACAGCCGTCCACCAGCAGCACCACGACCGGCAGCAGTCCGCGTAGCGGCACCGGTGACTGCCCGCCGTCGACCAGGTCGAGCGCGGGTAGTTGGCGTCCGGTCAGTTGCGCCGGCGCCGGGTCGGGGGTGCCGGCGGCCGGTCCGGTCCGGCCGGCCCGGGGCCAGGTGACAGCGGCCAGGCCGGCGATGGTGGTCAGGACGGCGACGATCAGTACGAGCACCGGGCCGGTGGGCGGACGCCAGCGGCGGCGGTCCGCGGCCGCCCGCCGCAGCTCGCGACGGACCTGTTCGGCCTCGTCGGCCAGCGCGGCCAGGTCGTCCGGGACGACCACCCGGCCCCACTCCGGCGGCAGGTCGGGCAGCCCGGGACCATCGGCGTCAGCCTTGCCCATTACGACCCCCTGGAACCTCATGGGTGCGCGGACGCGGCACCCCTCAAGCGTCCCGCACCGGGCCGGGTACCGCTACCACTGCTCGCGTCCGGCTGCGGCGGGATACCATGGAACGGGTGCGTAGCCCTTGATCTCCAGCGGGTGTGTTGCCGAGCCTCGGCGCTTGTTCTCCCGGATCTCCACGTCGACGACGGCGGTGTCCGGGGGTCATCCCAAGGTTACGCAACGTGTTCGAATCACCATCTGGATGGTCTGTCAAGCCGAAGAAATACCTCTCACAGGGCCCCTGAGCTGCGCCAACGGTCAGGACAGCGGTGAGACATCGGTGCCTGAGCGTGTTACCCTAGACACAGCGAAAGGGGTTTCGAACCTATGGTTTTCAGTGTCGGCGAGACCGTTGTTTACCCCCACCACGGGGCCGCACTCATCGAGGCAATCGAGACTCGGGTCATCAAGGGCGAGCCCAAGCAGTACCTCGTCCTGAGGGTCGCGCAGGGTGACCTGACGGTCCGGGTACCGGCCGAGAACGCCGAGATCGTGGGTGTGCGCGAGGTGGTTGGCGAAGAGGGCCTCGGCAAGGTCTTCGACGTTCTCCGGGCTCCACACACCGAGGAGCCGACCAACTGGTCGCGGCGTTACAAGGCGAATCTGGAGAAGCTGGCCTCCGGCAACCCGCTGAAGGTCGCCGAGGTCGTCCGCGACCTGTGGCGTCGCGAGCGGGAGCGAGGGCTGTCCGCGGGTGAGAAGCGCATGCTCGCCAAGGCCCGCGACATTCTGGTCGGCGAGGTCGCGCTGGCCGAGAAGAGCACCAAGGACGAGGCGGAGACGTTGCTCGACAAGGTGTTGACGGAGGCCTAGTCCGCACCGCATCGTCGTACCCGATTCGTAGTGAACAAACCGTCGAGGACCGCGACGTGACCGCGCAGCTCAACCCGTGCGGTGACGTCGCGGTCCTCGTGCCTGCGGCCGGTGCCGGCGTACGCCTCGGGCCCGGTCGACCGAAGGCCCTTCGGCTGCTGGCCGGTGAGCCGCTGCTGGCGCACGCGGTTCGGCGGTTGGCCGAAGCCCCCTCGGTGCACAGCATCGTGGTGGCCGCGCCGGCGGCGGAGGTGGCGGCCGTGCGTGACCTGCTCGCACCGGTCGCACCGGTGACCGTGGTGCCCGGTGGCGCGGAACGGCAGGGCTCGGTGGCTGCCGCGCTCGCCGCGGTACCCGCCGGTCCCGAGATCGTCCTGGTGCACGACGCGGCCCGAGCGCTCACCCCGCCCGCACTCGTGGAGTCGGTGGCCGCGGCGGTCCGGGCAGGCCACCAAGCGGTGATCCCGGTGCTGCCGGTCGTCGACACGATCAAGGAGGTCGACGCGGACGAGATGGTGCTCGGCACCGTCGACCGGGCCGCGTTACGCGCCGTGCAGACTCCACAGGGATTCCGCCGGGCGGTGCTGACCGCCGCCCACGCCGCCGCCGGCGACGCCCTCACCGACGACGCGGGGCTGGTGGAGAAGCAGGGCGTGGCGGTGCACTGCGTGCCCGGTTCGGAGCACGCTCTGAAGATCACCAGACCGTTCGACCTGGCGCTGGCCGAGCACCTGCTGGCGACCGGGCGGTAGCGCGTACCCTCGGCTCATGATCGTTCCTCGGGTGGCCATCGGGACCGACGTGCACGCCTTCGAGGCCGGTCGGCCCTGCTGGGTGGCCGGTCTGCACTGGCCGGGGCAGGACGGCCTGGCCGGGCACTCGGACGCCGACGTGGCCGCCCACGCCGCCTGCAACGCCCTGCTCTCCGCCGCCGGTCTGGGCGATCTCGGCGCCAACTTCGGCGTCGGGCAGCCCGAGTGGGCCGGGGCCAGCGGGGTGGCCCTGCTCACCGAGACGGCCCGTCGGGTCCGCTCCGCCGGATTCGCCATCGGCAACGTGTCCGTGCAGGTGGTGGGGGTCCGTCCGAAGATCGGCCCACGTCGGGAGGAGGCTCAGCGGGTGCTGTCGGAGGCGGTCGGCGCGCCGGTCACGGTCTCCGCCGCCACCACCGACGGCCTGGGCTTCACCGGGCGCGGTGAGGGACTCGCCGGGATCGCGGTCGCCCTGGTGTACGAGCAGCCGAGCGCCTAGGCTCGCCGCGATGTCCGCCGACCCGCCCGCCGCCGACGGCTACCTCGAACGTGCCACGCTCCTGGCCGAGCTGGGCCGCTACGACGAGGCCGCGGCGGAACTCGGCTTCGCGCTGGCGCTCGACCCGGCCGCCGCCGAGGTGTCGACCATGCTGGCCCGGGTGCACCTGGCCGCCGGCCGACCGACCGAGGCGCTCGCCGCCGCCGAGGCGGCGGTGGCCGCCGCGCCGGGCCAGGTGCCCCCGCTCGTCGCCCGTGGGCTGGCCCTCGGCGACCTCGAACGGTATGCCGAGGCCGCCCGCACCGCAGACGAGATCCTGGCTCTGGGGCCGCAGGACGCGTACGCCCAGCGCAGCGCGGCGGCGATCCTGGCCGGCTCGCGCAACGGCCAGCCGGCGTTGAACGCGGCCTGGCGCGCGGTGGAGCTGGCCCCCGAGGAACCGCAGGGCCACCTGGTGCTGGGGTTGGTCGCGGCCAACATGCGGATGTACGACCTGGCGGAGCGGGCCTACCGGGAGGCGCTCCGGCTGGACCCGCGCCTGGCGGAGATGGCCGACGACGTCGGGGTACTGCGGCTGGAGCAGCGCCGGTGGAGCGCCGCACTGGAGCGACTTGCCGAAGCGGCGGTGGCGAACCTGCCGCCGACCGATCCGCGCCGCGCCGACGAGGTGCCGGACGAGTCGGCCCGGCCGGACGTGGCCCGCGACGATCCGGACCGGCCCGGACGTGACCCGGAAGAGGCGGGGCGTGCGGCTGCTGACGACGTCGACGCCAGCCGTCCCGCCGGACCGGAGGAGCGCCCGAACCGGCCGGTGCCGGGCGGAGACGTACCCACCGGCGGGCCGGTGACCGGCCGCGTCGCAGACCCGGAGCGGGGGCCTGGCGAAGCCGGGCCGGACCACCTCGGCACCGGGCCGGTCGTGGCACGCCGGCCGGTGCCGGCGGCACTGCGGCAGTTCGTGCTCTGGGGCGCCGGTTGGTCGGCGGTCGCCGCCACCGTGGTCGCCTGTTCGACCGCGACCGGCACCGGATTCTCCCGGCTGCTGGCGGTGGTGGCGGCCGCTGGCGGCGGCATCGTGCTCTGGCAGCAGGCGTCCCGGCTGCCCGGACTGACCCGGACCGTGCTGCCCGTGCTGCGGCGCACCGACCGTCCGCTCGTTCTGGCCGTGTACGCCGCCGCGGCGGCACCGGTGCTGATCCTGCTCTACGCCCTGACCGGCAGCCCGTGGCCGCTGGTCCTGGCCATCGCCATCGCCACCGCCGCCCGGTTGGCGATCATCGGCCGGCCGGTGGCCTGACCACCTCAGGGGCGGCGGGCCCAGGTCCAGGCGTACGCGTCGTCCTCGCACTCCGTCGCGGCGTCGCAGAGGTCGAGCGGGCGGAAGGTGTCGACCATGACCGCCAGCTCGTCGAAGAAGTCCACGCCGATGGCGCGTTCCGCCGCGCCGGGCTGCGGTCCGTGGGTGAAGCCGGACGGGTGCAGCGAGATGGAGCCCTGTTCGATGCCGGAGCCGCGCCGCGCCTCGTAGTTGCCCCCGGTGTAGAAGAGCATCTCGTCGGAGTCGACGTTGTGGTGGTGGTACGGCACCGGGATGGCGTCCGGGTGGTAGTCGACCTTGCGGGGCACGAACGAGCAGATCACGAAGTTCGGGCCGGCGAAGGTCTGGTGCACCGGTGGCGGCTGGTGGATCCGGCCGGTGATCGGCTCGAAGTCGTGGATGGAGAACGCCCACGGGTAGAGGTGCCCGTCCCACCCGACCACGTCGAACGGGTGGTTGGCGAAGACATGTCGGGTCCAACCGCGCCGATGGCGGACCAGCACCTCGACGTCGGTGCCGTCGACCAGCAGCGGGGTGTCCGGCCCCCGGACGTCGCGCTCGCAGTACGGCGAGTGTTCCAGGAACTGACCGCGTACGGAGAGGTAGCGCTTGGGTGGGCCGATGTGCCCGGACGCCTCCACGGCGAGCAGCCGGGTCGGGGTGTCGCCGGTGGGCACCAGGCGGTGCACCGTCGAGGTCGGGATGATCACGTAGTCGCCGGCCACCGCGTCGAGCACACCGAACGTCGACTCGACCCGCAGGGTGCCGGCCTCGACGTAGAGGCAGTGGTCGCCGGTGGCGTCGCGGAACAGTGGCGAGGGGCGGTCGGCCAGGACGTAGGCGATCCGCACGTCGTCGTTGGCGAGCAGGTACCGCCGGCCCAGGACCGGGTCCGCGCCGGTTCCGTCGAGCTTGTGGGTACGCAGGTGCCGGGGCTTGAGCGGCAGGTTCGGCAGCCGCGTCACGGCCGGCGGGGTGAACTCCTCGGCGGCGACGATCGCGGTCGGGGCGTACCGGTGGTAGAGCAGGGACGAGTCGGAGGAGAAGCCCTCCTGCCCCATCAGCTCCTCGGTGTAGAGGCTGCCGTCCGGCTGCCGGAACTGGGTGTGGCGCTTGCGTGGCAGCTCGCCGACGCTGCGGTAGTACGGCATTCTCGCCCTCCCGGTCCGCTGTACGTCCGATAATCGGACGCTGTTGTCCGCTTCTTGAAGCGTCCCGTACATTCTTGTCTCGTGTCAACGCAGCTGCCCACTCTCGTCGCCGGCCTGGTCGACGACGCCGCCGTCTTCCCGCCGGGCAGCGCGCCGCTGCCCGACGCCGTGGCGGCTCACCGGCGGCACCGCGCCGCGTGGTACGCCGACCTGGTCGGCCCGCTGCTGCTGCCCGCCTCGGCGATCACGGCGGGCGAGCTGAGCGGTCTGGTCGACCCCGAGGAGAGCTTCGCGATCGGGCTGGTCGGTGACACCGGCCTCGACCGGCTGCCCTTCGCGCTGTCGTTCCTGCCCCCGCTCGGGGTGACCGCCCGACAGGTCGAGGTGCCCGTCGCGCGGCGGGGCGAGGACCCCCGACCTGGACTGACCGAGCTGGTGAAGCTGGCCGAGCGGCTGGACGGCGTCCCCGTCTACGCGGAGGTGCCGCTCACCTTCGGGTTGATGGATGCCCTGGACGCGCTCGCCGACGCCCGTGCCCGGGGGACGTCGGTCGCCGCCAAGTTCCGCACCGGCGGGCTGGCCGCCGAGCTGTTCCCGACGCCCGCCGAGCTGGCCGCCGTGATCTGCGCCTGCCGGGACCGGGAGCTGCCGTTCAAGCTGACCGCCGGGCTGCACCACGCGGTGCGGAACGTCGACCCGGAGACCGGCTTCACCCACCACGGCTTCGGCAACGTGCTCGCCGCGACCCTGGCCGCCGCCGAGGGCGCGACCGTCGGTGCCGTCGCCGAGCTGCTCACCGTGCGCGACGAGCGCCCGCTGGTGCAGGCCGTCGACGGTCGGCACGACGCGGCGCGCCCGCTGTGGGTGGGGTTCGGCTCGTGCAGCATCGTGGAACCACTTACCGATCTGATCCGGCTCGGGCTGGTGAACGGAGGCTTCGAGGCATGAGCGAGAGTCAGCCGGCGAGCTGGGTGCCGGGCGCGGAGGGTTCCGGGTACGGGGTGCACCACCTGCCGTACGGGGTGTTCCGGGTGGGCGACGACGAACCGCGCATCGGCGTACGCGTCGGCGACCTCGTGCTGGACCTGGCCGGTGCGGAGGCCGCGGACCTGGTGCTGGCCGGTGGCGCGCTGGGCCGGCCGACGCTCAACACGTTCCTGGCGCTCGGTCGTCCGCAGTGGACCGCGGTGCGGGATCGGATCACCGAGCTGCTGACCGACCCGGCGCACCGGGCTGCGGTGGAGCCGCTGCTGGTGCCGGTGGACGAGGTGCGGATGGAGCTGCCCTTCGAGGTGGCGGACTACGTCGACTTCTACTCCTCGGAACACCACGCGTCGAACGTCGGCCTGATCTTCCGTCCCGGCCAGCCGCCGCTGCTGCCGAACTGGAAGCATCTGCCGATCGGCTATCACGGCCGGGCCGGCACGGTCGTGGTCTCCGGCACCCCGGTGGTGCGCCCGCAGGGGCAGCGCCCCAGCTCGGACGGGCCGACGTTCGGCCCTTCGGCGCGGTTGGACATCGAGGCCGAGGTCGGGTTCGTGGTCGGGGTGCCGAGCCCACTCGGCCGCCGGGTGGCCGCCGCCGACTTCGCCGACCACGTCTTCGGCGTGGTGCTGGTCAACGACTGGTCGGCACGGGACATCCAGGCGTGGGAGTACCAGCCGCTCGGGCCGTTCCTGGGCAAGTCGTTCGCCACCTCGGTCGCCGCCTGGGTCACTCCGCTGGACGCGCTACGGGACGCGTTCGTCGCCGGCCCGACGCAGGACCCGCCGGTCGCCGACTACCTGCGCGACGAACCGCACCAAGGGCTGGACCTGCGGCTGAAGGTGAGCTGGAACGGGGAGCCGGTCAGCGAGCCGCCGTTCGCCGACATGTACTGGACCCCCGCCCAGCAGTTGGCGCACCTGACCGTCAACGGCGCCTCGCTGCGCACCGGCGACCTCTACGCCTCCGGCACCGTCTCCGGCCCTCGGCGCGACCAGGTCGGCTCGTTCCTGGAACTCAGCTGGGGCGGCACCGAACCGGTCACCGTGGGTGGGACGGAGCGCACCTTCCTGGCCGACGGTGACACGGTGACGATCACCGCCACCGCACCCGGCCCGGACGGCACCACCCTCACGTTGGGCGAGGTCACGGGCACCGTCCTGCCGTCGAACTGACCTGAACCCGACAGCTGTCCTTGATCGCACAGCGGGTGCGATCAAGGATCGTCACCGTCTTCGTTGATCGCCTCGGAATTCCGTCGCCATGCCGCGCCGGGCCGGCCGGTGCCCCCCTTTCCGGTCGGCCCGGTCCCCGGGTGGCGCGACGTCGAGACTGAGGGAGATGACGACGATGCACGATCTCGTGGACGCGGTCTGGCGGACCAGCAGCCGCTCCAACGACCAGGGTCTCTGCGTGGAGGTGGCCGACAACCTGGCCGCCGTCCGCGGTGTGGTGGGCATCCGCGACTCGAAGGACCAGGCCGGGCCGGTGCTCGTGGTGAGCCCGCCGGGCTGGACCGCGTTCGTCGACGCGATCCGGGACGGCCGGTTCGTCGGCTGATGCCGGTAGCAGGGGGTCTCCGGCGGAGGATTCTCCGTACGGGGACCCCGAGCCACGCTCACGCCGCGTACCGTCGGTGCCACGGGAGGTGGCATGTCGACCGTTGCGGTCAACGGCGTGGTCGCGGCATCCGCGGCCGATCTGTGGCGGGTGCTCACCGACCTGTCCAGGTGCGGTGATCGGCCCGTGCGACTGCTGACACCGGGTACGTTCGGCCCGGGTACGTCTTGGCGGGAGATCCGCAGGCGACCGGGCGGCGGCACGATGGCCGAGGATTTCGTCGTGCTGGCCGCCGAGCCGCCCCGGCGGCTGGTCCTCGGCTCGCCCGGTGACGGCGTCGACTACCGGATCACCTGGACGCTGCGGGACATCCGCCGTCGCGGACGTCGCTGCGCCTCCGTGACGGTGACGGTGCGGGCTCAGCCGGCCGCGGTGACCGGCCGGGCGCTGGCACTGTTGCTCGGTGGGTTGGCGGCGCGAGCGGCGGAGCGGGTGCTGCGGCAGGACATCGCCGCCCTGGCCGCCGCAGCCAGTGCCCACCACGCCGACGTTGCCTGATCCACCGCCGCTGACCCCGTCTCCCGGGCGCCCCACGCCTCCGCTACGGCCGGACCCGCGCGGGTGTTCTCGCGAGTTGCGGCAAACAGTGGCATCACGCCCATCGAGAGGCCGCGGCATGCCGCATGTCGCGACGGTCGGCGGCGAGTTCGACTGGCCTGGGACGGGCGCGACGGGGTCGGCGGGCGCGGCGCTCGCTGGGCGGGCTTGGTGGGCGGGTTTGGCTGGGCGGCTCGGGGCGGGTTCGGAGGCGGCTGGGTAGGGTGCCGTGCGGAGGTGCGGCATGGGGTGGGCGGCGGGTCGTCGGCGGATCGTGGCGGCGGTGGCGGCGGTGGGTGTCGCCGCGGCGGCCGGGGTCATCGCGTACCGGGTCCTGGCGCCGGCCGAGGTGAGCACCCCGGCCGGGGACGACTACCCGGCGCGGAGCATGCCTGACCCCGGGGTGACCGGTCGCCTGCCGGTCGCTCCGCTGATCGTCGACGGTCGGCTCCGGGTGTACGCCGCCCCCCGGCAGGTGTACGCCGACCAACCGGTCGACAGCCGCAGCCGACGTACCCCGTACTGGTCCTTCCGGCGCTGGCCGGCGAGCCTGGACGCGGTGGTGGCGAGCGGGACGACCGTGGTGAGCCGGTGGTCGGACGGGCAACTCGTGGCGATCGAGGCGCGTACCGGTCGGGTCGCCTGGCGGGCGGCGGGGCCGGAGCCGGCGGCGGAGCGGGTGGCCCGACGCACCGGCACGGCCCTCGTCTGGCGGCCGAGCGGGCTCACGGTGAGCCGTACCGCCGACGGCCGTCACGTGGTCGTCAGCTCCGGCGACGGTGCGGTCCAGGCGGTCGACCTGGCCGATGGCGGACAGCTGTGGCGGGCGGCGGTGCGCTCCGGCTGCCGGGAGCCGGTGGGTGCCGGCTCGGGTGGTCGGCTGCTGACCGTGGACGACTGCGACGGTCCGGCGGTGGTCGAGTTCCGGGACACCGCGACCGGCGTGGTGACGGCCAGGTGGCGACCGCCGGACGCCGGTGACGAGCTGACCGCCGCGCTGCTCGGCTGCCGGCCGGACGGTGACGGCTGTGCCGCGCTGCGCACCGCCCGCCCCGGCGACGGGCCCGCCCAGGGTTGGTTGCTCGGCCCGGCGGATCCGGTCCAGGTGCCGTCGCTGGACGGCCCGGGCACCGAACTGGTCGACGGGACGGCGGTGAGCCTGGTCGACGGGGTGTTGATCGGCAAGGCGGTGCCCGGTGGCGAGGAACGCTGGCGGGCCGAGGTCGGCCCGGGGCGGGTGATCGCGGTCCAGCCCGGCCGGGTGCACGTGCTGACCGAGGCGAACGAACTCGTCACGCTGGACCCGGCCACCGGTGCACGACTGTCCGGCTTCGTCCTCGACATCGGCTCCGACGGCACCGGGTGGGCACCGGGCGACGCGTACGCGGCCGACGGCTTCGTGGTGGTGGAGCGGCTGCGTCGGCCGGTGGACCGTGATGCTGACGACCAGCGGTACTACCTCACCGCCGAATCGTTGATCGTCGCCGCGACGTGAGCGACAGTGACAAGCGTCAGCTCGACAAAACGGACATAAGTTATTTATAGTCCCACTGTGCGTCTTTTGGCAGCCCTGATGGGCGTGATCGTCATCCTTGTCGCCGCCGCTCCGGCGGAGGCCGCCGCCCCGACCGGACGGACCGTCCGGCTGGTCAAGACCGAAGGGGTGGACATCACCGTGCCGGCGGCGGTCAATCTCGGCACCGCCTTCACCGGCGGGGTGCTGACCGGGCCGATGGGTCGGGTCGAGGTGACGGACGTCCGTGGCCCGGTCAACCCGAACACCTGGGTGGCGACGGTCTCCGCCACGATCTTCACCACCGGTGGGGGTGGGGCGCAGCGGACCATCTCCAACGCCTCGGTCTTCTACTGGTCCGGGCCGGCGGTGCAGAGCACCGGTGGCGGCACGCTGGTGCCCGGGCAGCTCACCCAGGCGCAGGCGGTGGCGCTGAACGTGACCCGGGAGGCGTTCCGCAAGACCTCCGGCAACGGCAACAACCGGGTCGCCTGGAACCCGAGCCTGCGGATCGTCGTGCCGACCGGCATCGTCGCCGGCACCTACACGGGCACGATCACCCACTCTGTCGCCTGATGGGTTATTTGTCCAAAACATCCCTCTGCGTGCCGATCGTGCGCTCTAGCGTCGTCGGCATGAGGAAGCCACTTCTTACCCTGACTGCCGCCGCGGCCGCCGTGGTGGCCCTGGCGGCGCCCGCCGCCGCCGCACCGTCCGGCGACACCATCGTGACCTTCACGGTCTCCACCGCCAACCTGGACATCACCGTCCCACCGGCGGTGAACCTGGGGGCCGCCTTCGCCGGCTCCACCATCACCGGGGAACTCGGCAACGTCACGGTCACTGACAGCCGGTCGGCGCTGACCGCCACCTGGACGGCGACGGTGAGCACCACCGCCTTCACCACCGGCAGTGGCACGCCGGAGGAGACGATCCTGCCGAACCTGGTCGAGTACTGGTCCGGCGGTGCCATCGCCACGACCGGTACCGGCACCTTCGTGCCCGGCCAGCCCACCCAGGCCGACGCGGTGGTGCTGAACGTGCCGAGGGTCGCCTTCTCGAAGACCTCCGGCTCCGGCAACAACTCCGCGACCTGGGCACCGGACATCCGGATCACCATTCCGGGTGGCGCGGTCGGCGGCACCTACACGGGGGTGATCACCCATTCGGTGGCATGACCGCGTCAGCGCCCTCACCCTGGCCGTGACCGTTCTGGTCACGGCCGGGGTGCCGGCGTCGACCGCAGCCGGGGCGGTGCCGGTGCCCCGGGCGGTGACGCGCGCCGAACCGGCTCCGCCCGATGTCGTCGACCTGCCGGCGGCCGATCGCCGGGACGGCCGATCCAAGCCGCCGCAGCCGAGCGGCAGCGCCTCGCCGAGTCCCAGCGGCCCCGACGTGTCGGTCGGGGTGCGCCTGCTCGACGCACCGGTGAACCGCCGCGACGACTCCCGGGCGCACAAGTACATCGTCGACCACGTCAAGCCCGGCACCACGATCAAGCGGCGCATCATGGTCAAGAACTCCTCGGAGATCCACCGCAAGGTCGCGCTCTACGCCGCCGCGGCGGCGGTGACGAAGAAGGGCTTCGTCATCGCGCCGGACCGGACCGAGAACGAGCTGAGCAGTTGGATCCGGGTCGAGCCCGGCGAGGAGGCGCTGGCCGCCGGCGAGGAGGTGGAGGCGCTGGTCACCATCCGGGTGCCGCGGAACGCCGAAGCCGGCGAGCGGTACGCGGTGGTCTGGGCCGAGATCTCGGGCACGGACGGCCAGCAGATCCGCAACGTCGGTCGCGCCGGCATCCGGGTCTACCTGTCGGTGGGCCCGGGCGGGGAGCCGCCGTCCGGCTTCGAGATCGGGCCGCTGACCGGCCTGCGGGAGCCCGACGGCACGCCGATCGTCACCGCCGACGTGCGCAACACCGGCAAGCGGGCGCTCGACCTGGCCGGCGAACTCCGGCTCGCTGAGGGGCCGGGGGGTCTGGCCACCGATCCGGTCCGGGTCGAGGCCGCGACGCTGCCCCTGAACGGCAGCACCACCGTCCGCATCGCGCTGGACTCCCGCCTGCCCGACGGGCCCTGGTCGGCCAAGCTCGACCTGGCCAGCGGCTGGACCAAGCGCAGCGCCAGCGGCACGGTCAGCTTCGGCGGCACGACCGTCCCGGCGGCGGCGAGCGCCGACCGGTCGAGCGCGGTGCTGGCCGGCGGACTGGTCGCCTCCGGGCTGGTGCTGGCGTTGCTGTTCGGCTTCGCCTACCGGCGGCGGTCGCAACAGCGGGAGCCGGTGCCGCAGGGGTAGAAGACTCCGGGCCGGTCCGCTGGGGGATGGCGGACCGGCCCGGTACGGCTCTCGGCGGGCCGGTCCGGTGGCCACCTCCGGCTCTCCGGTGCGCCCAGCGGCGGGCCCGGCTCAGCCCAGGGCGGCCTCGGCGGCCGCCAGGAAGGCGTCGTTCTCAGTCGGGGTGCCGATGGTGACGCGCACCCCGTCACCGGGGAACGGACGGACGATCACACCCCGCGACTCGCACGCCTTGCCGAACTCCACCGCCCGGTCGCCGAGTGGCAGCCAGACGAAGTTGGCCTGGCTGGCCGGCACGCCGGGGACGAGCTTGGCCAACGCCTCGCCGACGCGCTCGCGTTCGGCCACCACCAGCGCGCACCGCCGGCGTACCTCGTCGGCCTGGGCCAACGCCGCCAGCGCGCCCGCCTGGGCGGCCATGCTCGTGGAGAACGGCGTGACGACCTTGCGGACCGCCGCCGCCACCTGCGGCTGGGCGACCAGGAAACCGATCCGCAGGCCGGCCAGGCCCCACGCCTTGGACAGGGTGCGCAGCACCGCGACGTTCGGCCGGTCGGCGTAGTCCAGCCCGTCCGGCACCGCCGGGTCGGTGACGAACTCGCGGTACGCCTCGTCGATCACCACAAGCACGTCGTCGGGTACGGCGTCGAGGAAGCGGTCCAGCTCCGCTCGGCGTACCGCGGTGCCGGTCGGGTTGTTGGGGTTGCAGACCAGGATCATCCGGGTGCGGTCGGTCACCGCCGCGGCCATCGCCCCCAGGTCGTGCCCGTGCCCGGCGTCGTTGGGCACCTGCACGCTCGTCGCGCCGCTGGTCGCCGCGATGATCGGGTACGCCTCGAACGAGCGCCACGAGTAGACGAGTTCGTCGCCGGGCAGGCAGGTGGCGCGGACCAGGTGCTCGGCCAGCGCCACCGAACCGCAGCCGGTCGCCACCCGGTCGACGTGCACCCCGTACCGCTCGGCGAGCGCCTGGCGGAGCGCGACCACGCCCATGTCCGGGTAGCGGTGCACTCCGGCGACCGCCTCGGCCACCGCGTCCACCACGCCGGGCAGCGGGCCGTACGGCACCTCGTTGCTGGCCAGCTTGATCGCCTCGGGCAGGCCCAGCTCACGGGCCAGGTCGGCCGGGCTGCGGCCGGGCACGTAGTTGGGCAGCGCGTCCAGGTCGGCGCGGGTCAGTCGCACCGCCGCCTGGTCTCGTCCGTCGGTCATGAGGTTTCTCCCGGGGGGTTGGCGCGGTCGTCGGGGGTACGCGGAAGCTGGACCACCACGGTCTGCGCCCGCTTGTCGTGCAGCGCCTGCCGTAGCGGATGGTCGAACAGCGGTGAGAGCGCGTCGATCAGTTGGAGCAGCAGGCCGAGGCCGCAGCAGTACCAGAGCAGCGTGGGCAGGCCGAGTGTGTTCCACCGGCGCAGCGCCCGGCCGAAGCCCAACGGCGCGTCCGCCTCGACCGGCACCGCCCGGACCCGCAGCAGCCGCTTGCCGAAGGTCTGCCCGCTGGCGGCCATCGACGGCACCTCGTAGGCCAGCCAGAGCGCGGTGGCGATGAGCAGGATCGTCACCACCAGCGCGCCGGCCTGGTCGCCGGCGGCGGGCAGCGGGTCGGTGGTGCGGTCCTGGGACTGCACCCGGCGCCAGAACTCGTCAAGTGGCGCCGACAGTTCCTGCAGGTAGCGCCAGACGAACCAGCCGTTGACCAGGGCGTTGAGCAGGACGACGACGCCGAAGTCGATCAGCCGGGCCGCCAGCCGGGCACCGAACGAGGCCAGCGGCAGGCCGTGCGGGCGAGGGGCCGGCGGACGTCCGGGCCAGGTCGGGTACGGCCAGCCGGGCGGTGGCCCCTGCGGCGGGTTCCCGCTCGGCCAGGTCGGTGGCGTGCCCGGCTGCCCCTGCCCGCCGGGCCAACCCGGCGTCCCGTCAGCCGGCCGGCCCGTCGACAGGCCGTGCGGCCAGGTGGTCGGCGCGGTGCCGGCGGAGGGCAGGTCGGGCCCGGGTGGTGTCGAGACGGACGCCGGGGAGGTGGGCTCCGGTGCCGGCTCGGGCGGGGGTGGGCCCTCGGGTGGCGTGGCCTCCACCGGGATGGGCGCGCCGATCCAGCCCTCGCCGTCCCAGTACCTGCGGGTCTCCGGGTCGGCGGGGTCGACGTACCAACCGGGTGCCACGCTCACGGCGCGGCCTCGCTGCGCTCAGTCACCTCGACACCTTAACGACGACGGTCCCGGCGAACTTGTCGTGGAGGCACTGCTGCCAGGGCTTGTCCCACAACTGCCAGAGGCCGTCGACGTAACTGCCACCCGGCACCAGGGCCCCGCCGACGAACTGCACGAGGTAGCGCCTGCCGGCCATCCGACGGTCCAGGCTGCGGGTCGGGTCGAGGGGGACCACGCGCAGCTTCATCACGTTCTTGCCGACGGTCTGCCCGGTGCGCTTCAGATACTCGACGTGGTAGAGCCAGTAGATCCCCAGCATCAGCACGACCAGCCCGGCCTGGAGCAACAGCATCGGCAACATCACATCGGTGAACATCGTGGCCGGGTCCGGCTCGGCGGGCGTGCCGTCCGGGTTGGTCCAGCCGAGCGTGGAGAGTATCCGCCACCAGAAGACCAGGAAGATCGGCACGAAGAGCACCATGAGGACCCCGGTCGCGATGGCCCCGTCGATCAGGTACGCCAGCAGCCGGTCACCGAAGCTCGCCAGCGGCTGCCCGCCCGGACCCAGCACCGGCGGTGGCGGTCCGGCGGCCCAGCCGGGCGGTGGCGGTCCGGCGGCCCAGGGCGGCTGCGGAGCGTACCCCGGTGGACCCGGCTGTCCCGGCGGCGGCTGGGCGGGCGGGGCCCACTGCGCCGGAACCGGTGGCGGGTTGGTGGACGGCGTGACACCGCCGGCCGGTGGTTCGCCGGCCGGCGGTGTCGGGGGCGGGGGAGGCTGGGTCACGCTCGACAGTGTTACAGGTTGCCGCGCTTCTCCTGCTCCCGCTCGATGGCCTCGAAGAGCGCCTTGAAGTTGCCCTTGCCGAAGCCGAGCGAGCCGTGCCGCTCGATCAGCTCGAAGAAGACGGTCGGCCGGTCCTGCACCGGCTTGGTGAAGATCTGCAGCAGGTAGCCGTCCTCGTCCCGGTCGACCAGGATCTTGCGGGACTTGAGTTCCTCGATCGGTACGCGTACCTCGCCGATGCGGGCGCGCAGCTCCGGGTCGTCGTAGTACGAGTCCGGGGTCTCCAGGAAGTCGACGCCGGCCGCCCGCATCGCGTCCACGCTGGCCAGGATGTCGTTGGTGGCCACGGCGATGTGCTGGGCACCGGGGCCCCGGTAGAACTCCAGGTACTCGTCGATCTGCGACTTCTTCTTGGCGATGGCCGGCTCGTTGAGCGGGAACTTCACCTTGCGGGTGCCGTTCGCGACGACCTTGCTCATCAGCGCCGAGTAGTCGGTGGCGATGTCGTCGCCGATGAACTCGGCCATGTTGGTGAAGCCCATGACCCGGCGGTAGAACTCGACCCACTCGTCCATCCGGCCCAGCTCGACGTTGCCGACCACGTGGTCGACGGCCTGGAAGAAGCGCTTCGGCTGGATGCCGGCGTCGATCATCGGCTGCCGGTCCACGATCGGGCCGCGGGCGACGAAGCCGGGCAGGAACGGACCGGTGTAGCGGGACCGGTCGACGAGCGTGTGCCGGGTGTCGCCGTACGCGTCGATGACCGCGAAGCGGACCGTGCCGTGCTCGTCGGTCAGGTCGGTCGGCTCGGTCCGGCCGTTCGCGCCCTGCTGGACGGCGTGCGAGTAGGCCGCATCGACGTCCGGCACCTCCAGCGCGATGTCGATCACGCCGTCGCTGTGCTTCGTCACGTGTTCGGCGCCGGGCGCGTCGGGGCGTACCGCGCCGGTCAGGACGAAACGGGCGGAACCGCTGGTCAGCACGTACTCGGCGTAGTCCCGGTAGCCCTGCTCCGGCCCCCGGTACGCCACGCAGGTCATGCCGAACGCCGTGGAGTAGTAGTGCGCCGCCTGCTTGGCGTTGCCCACCATGAAATGCACGTAGTCGAGGCCCTTGACCGGGAACGGGTCCTTGCTGGTGTCGTGGTCGACGGCGCCGACGAGAGCGTCGACGTCCACCTCCTCGGTCGGCTGGGGTCGGTCGATCGCCTGGGTCATGGTGGCCTCCCTCGCGTACCGGCCGGCCTGGTGGGCCGACGGGATCGTGTGCTGTGTGCCGAGCATCGCGGTGACCGGGCGCACTGGGCAACCCTCACGGCGTACGCTGGTCAGGTTGCACAAACGGTATGGTCCTCACGCATGAACACTGGTCAGGTTGCCCAGCTCGACGAGCTGGACGTGCGACTCATCGAACTGCTCGCCGAGGAACCCCGGATCGGCGTGCTGGAGTGCTCGCGCCGGCTCCGGGTCGCCCGGGGGACCGTCCAGGCGCGGCTCGACAAGCTGGTCGGCCGGGGCGTCATCGCCGGCTTCGGGCCGGATCTCGGCCCGGCCGCGCTCGGCTTCACGGTGACCAGCTTCGTCACTCTGGAGATCAGCCAACGGCACGGGCACGACCCGGTCACCCGGCACCTGGCGGCGATCCCCGAGGTGCTGGAGGCGCACACCATCACCGGCTCGGGCGACCTGCTCTGCCGGATCGTGGCCCGCTCGAACACCGACCTCCAGCGGGTGATCGACCAGATCGTGGCGTACGAGGGGATCACCCGTGCCTCCACCATCATCGCGTTGGCCGAGCAGATCCCCTACCGGGTCCTGCCACTGCTGCGCTCGGCGGTGCGGTGAGTCCGGTCAGTTCGCCGCGAGCGTGTCGCCCAGCGGGGTGCGGCGATAGCGGACGGACCGGCCGGAGCGGACCCGGGTGATCAGGCCCGCGTCGCGCAGCACCGACAGGTGGTCGCCGACGCCGCCCAGGCTCATCCCGAGCTGCCCGACGAGCTGGCTGGTCGTGGCGGGCAGGGCGAGCGCCCGCAGCACCGCCGCGCGGGACCGCCCGACCAGCCGGTCCAGCGCGTCCTCGGGCCGGCCCGGGTCGGGCGGGCCGAGGAGCTCGGCCACCCCGGAGGCCCGGTAGACGATCGCGAACGGCCACGGCGGCTCGACGTAGTTGATCATCATGCCGAAGACCGTGGGGATGAAGAGCAGGCCCCGGCCGTCCAACGAGTAGCTCCGGGGGTCGCGGTCGGCCACCTCGATCGCGCCGAGGCCGCCGCCGGAGACCCAGCGCAGCCTCGGGTCCAGGTCCGCCACGGCGGCCCCCCAGCCGTACGCGAGCAGGCGGCCCGCGCGGTGTACCAGGTCCCGTTCCAACACCGCCCGCAGTCGCGGCCAGTCCGGCTGCACCAGGGCCGTCCAGGACGCCTCGATCGCGTCGGCCAGCCGGTCCACGACGTCCGGCGCGTCGTAGATGCGGTGGGCGTACGCCGGTGGGGTCGGCAGTCCGGCGAGATTGCGGGACAACTCGTCGCGGGCCTGCCCGAGCGGCGTGGCCCGGACCACGGCCAGCTCGTCGGCGAAGGTGCGACCGGTGCCGGCGGGCGGCGGCTGGATGAAGTCGGCGTTGTAGCCGCCCCGGCGCAGCAGCGCCATCAGCGCGCCCACCGCCGGGCAGTCCCGGCGCAACCGCTCGAACACCGGTCGGGTACGGGCCACCCAGGGCGCCAGCCCCGGCACGGCGTGTTGGCCGGTGTGCAGCCGCAGCGCCCAGACCGCCTCGCCCAGCGGCGAGACGGCGTACCGGCTGGCCGCCACGTCCGCCGGGGTGACCTCGATCCGCATCGTCCGACCTTTCGTCCTCCAGCGAAAGGATAGAGGGCTCCGGTACGGGCCCACCAGGCTGGCTGGCGTGACCGACACCAGCATGGGCCGGCCGGCCCTGGCCGACCGGCCAGCCACGTTCCGGGACGTACTCGCCGTCGCCGAGTTCCGGGTGATCTTCGCCAGCTACGGGATCTTCATGATCGGCGAGACGGTGAAGATGCTCGCCCTCTCCGTGCTGGTCTACGAGCGCACCGGCTCCGGTCTGCTGGCCGCGCTCGCGTACGTCACCGGATTCCTGCCGCACGCGCTGGGTGGGCTGTTCCTGCTGGCCCTGGCCGACCGGTGGCCGGCCCGCGCCCTGATCGTCGGCTACGACCTGGTGCGGCTGGCCACGGTGGTGGTGCTCGCCACCGGTGTGCTCGCCCCGTCGGCGATGCTCGGCCTGGTCGCCGTCGTGGCCCTCTTCGGTCCGGTGAGCAGCGCGTCCCGCACCGCGTTGCTGCCCGAGATGCTGCACGGCGACCGGTACGTGCTGGGTCGTTCGTTGCTCACGGTGGCCGCCGGGGGCACGCAGGTGGCCGGTTTCGCCGTCGGTGGTCTGCTGCTCGGGCTGGTCGGCCCGTACGGCGCGCTCTGGTTGACCGCGGCGACCTGTGGCCTCTCCGCCCTGCTGGTGCGGTTCGGGCTGACTCCTCGTCCCGCCCGCGCCGCCCGGACGGGCAGCGGCCCGAGAACCGGTGCGTTCCGGGAGACCCTGCGGGTCAACCGGCAGCTACTGGCGGATCGCCGGATCCGTGGCCTGCTGCTCGCCCAGTGGTTGCCCGGCTCGCTGCTGGTCGGCGCCGAGGGAGTGGCGGTGCCGTACGCGGCCGACCTCGGCCCGGGTGCCAGCGCCGGCGTCCTGCTGATGGCCGGTGCGGGCGGCATGCTCGTCGGTGACCTGCTGGTGGGGCGGTTCGTGGCACCGGCCCGGCGGGAACGCCTGACGCCGTGGCTCGCGCTGCTGCTGGGCGTACCCATGCTGGTGTTCCTGGCCCGGCCGGCGCTGCTGCCCGCGGCGGCCCTGTTCGCGGTGGCGACCGCCGGGTTCGCCTACCAGCTCGGGCTGGCCCGGCGGTTCCTCGACGCGGTGCCCGAGGCGCGCCGGGGGCAGGCGTTCGGACTGGTCAACACCGGCATGATGGCCGCGCAGGGGTTGGCCGCCGCCGGGGCCGGCGCGCTCAGCGAGGTGCTCGCCCCGGGGGTGGTGATGGCCGGCGCGGGGGCCGCCTCGGCCATCGCGACGCTGCTCCTGTGGCCGGTCCTCGCGGTGCCGGCGGTGCGGCCGACGCGATCTTCCCGGCGCGACACGCGGGGTGGTGCGGGCGGTGGCGAGCGTGGCTGGCTACCGTGTCCCGGTGGCGAAGGGGAGCGGCCTCGGCGTACGTAGCTGGCTGCTGCTCGGCCTGATCACGGTGGTGGTGCTCGCCGCCACCGGAGTCTGGAACCCGTTCCCCACCATGTGGGACTGGGTCAACCGGCCCCAACCGATCTCCCAGCCGGACGTGGTCTGGCAGCAACGTATCGGTGGCACCCCGCGCAGCGTCACCATCGCCGGGCAGAGCGTCGTGATCGAGCAGCGCACCCGGGTGGAGGCCCGCAGCCTGGCCGCCGGCACGCAGCTGTGGGAACGCAAGGCCGACTGGAGCGCGGTCACCGGCGCCGGGCAGGAAGCCGTCGTCGTCGTGGGCAAGCTGCTGGTCAAGGGGTACGAGGTGCTCGACCCCGGTACCGGGGTGACCCGCCGCCGCGACGACGACGCGGTGGCCGTCTGGACCTACCGCAACCTGCTGCTGGACGCCCGCTGCGTGGAGGCCACCGACTGCACGCTGAGTGCCTGGGACCCGCGCGGCACGACTCCGCTGTGGACCGCCTTCCTGCCCGGAGTCAGCACCGGCCTGCTCGCCGACAACCCGAATCTGCTCGACACCCGGCGGCTCAGCGGCAACCGGATCGACGGCGAGGTGGCCGGCCCGGAGGCGGTGCCGCCGCTGCTCGGCTTCCCGGTCGACGGCCGGGTGCACGTGGTGGACACCGCCACCGGCCGGGTGCTCCAGAACGTCGAACCCGGTCGGGAGGAGCGGCTCGCCGTGATCGGCGGGCGCCTGCTGCGGATCACCGCCCGGTCGCAGGACGGTAGCTGCTACTACGCCATCTCCGGTCGGGACTCGGCCACCGGCCAGGAGGCGTGGCAGCAGTCGGGACTCAACCTCCGCACCGCCGACAGCGCCGGTTGCGTGCAGCGGGAGGACCCGTACGGTGCCCGCAACGTGCTGCTCGGCGTGTCGCCCGACGGCCGGGAGGCGGTCCTCGACGCGTACGACGGTCGGTTGTTGCTGGTCACCGCGAACGGTGAACGGGTGCTCGCCGTCGACGACCGGTACGCGCTGGTCCGCACCGCTGACGGTGGCGCCGTCTCCGCCCGTGAACTCGGCGCCGAGCGCACCCGGTGGAAGCGGCCGGCGGGGAAGAAGGCGGATGCCGCCCTCACCCCGTACGCGGCGATCGTCGCCGACGAAAAACCCAATCGGCTGGTCGCGCTCGATCCGCGTACCGGGCGGGAACTGGCCGTGCTGCGTACCTCCGCGAACGCCCTCGCCGTGGGCCCCGCCGGCATGGTGATCGGGGAGGGCCGGGAGATCGGGTACGTCCGCTTCGGCGCGACGGCCGGCGGCACGCCGGGCGAGGCCGACAGGGCCGACCCGGGGCCCGCCGGCAGCGGCGCGGTGCCGCAGCCGCAGGACAGCTGCGGTCCGAAGAACGAGCTGTGCGCCGCCCCTGACCCCGGCAAATGATCGGGCCCCCCGGTGGGTGGGAAGGACCAGACCCTCTGCCCTAGGCTTTGCCGTCATGAGCGAGCGGCAGCGAGCGAATCATCGGTGCGGTGCGATGGTGCCTCACGGCGGCACGGAGCGAAGCGGAGTGCCGTCGTGAGCGAGCGGCAGCGAGCGAATCATCGGTGCGGTGCGATGGTGCCTCACGGCGGCACGGAGCGAAGCGGAGTGCCGTCGTGAGCGGTGCCGATTTCGCGTACGCCCCGCTGCTGCCGACCGGTCCGGACCAGACGGACTACCGCCTGGTCACCGACGAGGGCGTCGACGTGGTCAACGGCCCGGGCGGTCGCCGGTTCCTGACCGTCGAACCGGCCGCGCTGACCGCGCTGACCGCCGAGGCGATGCACGACATCGCGCACTTCCTCCGTCCCGCCCACCTCGCCCAGCTACGGTCGATCATCGATGACCCGGCGGCCTCCCCGAACGACCGGTTCGTCGCGCTGGACCTGCTGCGCAACGCCAACATCGCCGCCGGTGGGGTGTTGCCGATGTGCCAGGACACCGGCACCGCGATCGTGATGGGCAAGCGGGGTCGGCACGTGCTCACCGACGGGACCGACGCGGAGGCGATCTCGCGCGGCGTGTGGCAGGCGTACACCCGGTTGAACCTGCGCTACTCGCAGCTCGCCCCGCTGACCATGTGGGAGGAGCGCAACACCGGCAGCAACCTGCCCGCACAGGTGGAGTTGTACGCCGAGGACCCGGACGGCCACCCGGACGCGTACAAGTTCCTCTTCATGGCCAAGGGCGGTGGCTCGGCCAACAAGTCGTACCTCTACCAGGAGACGAAGGCACTGCTGAACCCGACGCGGATGATGCAGTTCCTGGAGGAGAAGCTGCGGCTGATCGGCACCTCCGCCTGCCCGCCGTACCACCTGGCGGTGGTGATCGGCGGCACCAGCGCCGAGTACGCCCTCAAGACCGCCAAGTACGCCTCCGCGAAGTACCTCGACGCCCTGCCCACCGCCGGCTCGATGACCGCGCACGGCTTCCGGGATCTGGAGCTGGAGGCGGAGGTGCTGGAGTTGACCCGCAACTTCGGTATCGGCGCACAGTTCGGCGGTCGCTACTTCTGCCACGACGTGCGGGTGGTGCGGCTGCCCCGGCACGGCGCGTCCTGCCCGGTGGCCATCGCCGTGTCCTGCTCGGCCGACCGGCAGGCGGTTGCCAAGATCACTCCGTCGGGCGTGTGGCTGGAGCGACTCGAAACCGACCCGGCCCGCTTCCTGCCCGAGGTCACCGACGCGCAGCTGGACGCGACCGAGGTGGTCCGCGTCGACCTCAACCGGCCGATGGACGAGATCCGCGCCGAGTTGTCCAAGTACCCGGTGAAGACCCGGCTGTCGCTGACCGGCCCGCTGGTGGTGGCCCGGGACATCGCCCACGCGAAGCTCGCCGAGCGGCTGGACGCGGGCGAGCCGATGCCGCAGTACCTGCGCGACCACGCCGTCTACTACGCCGGCCCCGCCAAGACCCCGGAGGGCTACGCGTCCGGCTCGTTCGGCCCGACCACCGCCGGCCGGATGGACGCGTACGTGGCGAAGTTCCAGGCCGCCGGCGGCTCGATGGTGATGCTGGCCAAGGGCAACCGGTCGGCGCAGGTGACCCGCTCCTGCGAGCAGCACGGCGGGTTCTACCTCGGCTCGATCGGCGGCCCGGCGGCCCGGCTCGCCCAGGACTGCATCAAGCACGTCGAGGTCCTCGAGTACGCGGAACTCGGCATGGAGGCGGTCTGGAAGATCGAGGTGGTGGACTTCCCCGCCTTCATCGTGGTCGACGACAAGGGCAACGACTTCTTCGCCGAGGTGACCAAGCCGGTTCTCACCATCGGCCGCCACTAGGCCGGACCGCTTCGGAGACGCTGCTGCCACTGCTCGGCTGCGGCTGTCCGGCGGCTTCGTCGCATCCGACGGAACCACCTTCGACATCGGTGCGCCCGGCCCGGGACGGCCGGGCGCACCGCCCCCGTCGATCGCACCAGTAGATGCAACCAACGAGATTGTGCGGCCCGCCACTGTCGATCCACTCTCAGATCGCTATCAGGCAACTACGCCGCTCGGTATCGATGGGGTTACTCTGCTGAAAGTTGCCACCATCACGGGGTGGGAGAGTGATGCGTTTTCAGATCCTGGGGCCACTGCGGGTCGGCGGCGGCGAAGCCACCGTCACGGCAGGTCGGGATCGGGTGGTGCTCGCTGTTCTGTTGCTGCGGGCCAATCGCATCGTCCCCGTCGGGGAACTGGTCGACGCGATCTGGGAGGAGAGCCCGCCAGCCACCGCCCGGGCCCAGCTGCAGACCTGTGTGTCACGGCTGCGACAGCGTCTCGCGAGGCTCGGCCTGCCGGCCGACACCATCGTCACCGATCCGGTCGGCTACGGCATTCGGACCGACGCTGGTGAGCTGGACACGGAGGTCTTCGCCCGGGGAGTCGAGGCGGCTCGGGCCGCGGTGGCCGGCGGGGCTTTGAGCGACGCGCGCCGGCGGTTCCGAGCGGCGCTGGGGCTGTGGCGCGGGCCGGCACTGGGCGGTATCCCGAACTCATCGGTGCGGCGTCGGGCGCAGGCCCTCGACGAGCAGCGGCTGGCGGTGCTGGAAGAGTGCGTGGAGGTAGAGCTCCGGCTCGGGCATGCGGCGACCCTGGTCGACGAGTTGACCGAGGAACTGGAGCGGCATCCGTTGCGGGAGCGGCTGCGCGGCCAGCTCATGCTGGCCCTCTCCGCCGTCGGCCGGCAGGCCGACGCGCTCGGCCGGTACCGGGAGGGCCGACGCCTGTACGCCGAGGAACTCGGCATCGAGCCGGGTGCGGCGCTGCAGGATCTGCACCAGCGGGTGCTCGCCGGAGACCTCGCCGTTGCCGGGTCCGAACGCCGTGCCACCACCGCGGTCCGCGCGCTGCCCCGGGCGATCGACGATTTCACCGGGCGCGCGGAGACGGTGGCTCGGCTGATCAAGGAGATCGAGGATGGCGAGACCCGGATCCAGCTGATCGACGGGATGGCGGGCAGCGGAAAGACCACTCTGGCCGTGCATGTGGCGACCCGGGTGGCCGAGCGCTATCCGGACGCCCAGCTCTTCATCGATCTGCACGGGCACAGCGAGCGGGCGCCATTGAGCCCGTCCGCCGCCCTGACCACATTGCTGCGACAGCTCGGCGTACCCGCCGAACGCATCCCGGTCGACCCGGACGACCGGCTGGCCATCTGGCGTACCGAACTGGCCGACCGGCGAGCGCTGGTGCTGCTCGACAATGCCGCCAGCGCGGCGCAGGTGGCGCCGCTGTTGCCCAGCGGTGCCGGCTGCCTGACCCTGATCACCAGCCGCCGTCGGCTGGTCGGTCTCGACGAGGGTCGGCCCTCGTCCCTGCCGGTGCTCGACGTCGACGAGGCGATCGAGCTGCTCGGTCGGGTCGCCGGTGACGACCGGGTCGCGGCGGAACCGGCCGCCGCCGTCGAGGTGGTCCGCCGCTGTGGGCATCTACCACTCGCCATCCGCCTGGCCGGGGCCCGGCTGGTCCACCGGCCCCGGTGGCGGATCGCCGACCTGGCCGAGCGGCTCGGCGGCAACCGTGACGCGTTGGCCGAGCTGGCCCTCGGGCATCGTTCCGTCGGCGATGCCTTCGCCCTGTCGTACGCACAGGTGTCAGCGGCGGCCCAGCGCACCTTCCGGCTGTTGGGACTGCATCCGGGCGCACGGGTCGACAACACCACCGTTGCCGCGCTGGCCGACGTGCCGTTGGCCGAGGCCCAGGACCTGCTGGACGAACTGGTCGACGCCCACCTGATCGACGAGCCGGTGCCGGGCCGGTACCGGCTGCACGACCTGGTCCGCGAGTATGCCCGGACGCTGTCGGCCGATCCGGCCAACGGGACGGAGCGGCGGGATGCGCTGCGGCGTCTACTGGATCATCACCTGCACGTGGCGGCGGCCATCGGCCGGGAGAGCGAGTCGCCCGGCAGCCGCACCACCCTCAGCCTGCCCGACCCACCGCGACCCGATCTGGTGACGATCTGTGTCGAGCAGGGTCTGGCCTGGTTCGACGAGAACCGATCCGCGTTGGTGGCCCTACCCGGTCTGGCGGAAGCGGAGTTTCCCGAGCGCGCCTGGCAGCTGGCCCGGGCCAGCTGGCGGCTTCTCTACAACGGCGGGCACCTCGACGAACTGGTCGAGACGCACACGGTGGGGCTCCGGGCGGCCGAGACGGTCGGTGACGAGTCGGCGCAGGCACTGATGCTCAACTACCTGGCCTCCGCCTACTTCCGCCGGGCCGACTTCCGGCAGGGCGTCCAACTGTTGGAGCGGGGCGTCGAGCTGTGCCGGCGGAGCGGCCCGGGGCACCTGCTACGCAGTCTGGTGTGGAATCTCGGCATCAACAGTTGGGCCGGCGGTGACACGCGTCGCGGGATCAAGTACTTCCGGGAGGCGGCGACACTGCTGCGCGGTGTCGACCGGTTGGCCGAGTTGAGTGCCCTGCTCAACAACATGACCTACGTGCTGTGCATGTGGGGACGCTACGACGAGTCCCTGAAGTGCGGCCGGAATCATCTGATGCTCGCCCGCGAGATCGGTGACCGCCGGCAGTTGGCCAACGCGATAGGGCATGTCGGCATCACCCGGCACCGGCTCGGCCACACCGGACCGGCGCGCCGGCTGTTGCGGATGGCGTTGCGCCTGCACCGGGCCGGGAAGAACCGCTTCGACGAGGGCGAGATGCTCAACGAACTCGGCGTGATGGAGCGGGAGGCAGGGCGTCCCGACGAGGCGGCGGCGCTGCACCGGCAGGCGTTCATCGCCATCAGCGAGGCCGGTGACCTGGCCGGCCAGTGCGCGTCCCGCAATCTGTTGGCCCGCGCCATCCTGGACCAGGATGACGTACGCACCGCCCAGGACCTGTTCGGTCGCGTCCTGGTTGACGCCACCCGAATCGGTCACCGGTTCGAGCAGGCCCGGGCGCTGGACGGCATTGCCCGGTGCCTGCTGGACAGTGACCCGGCGGCTGCCCGCTCACACTGGGTTCGGGCCCTGGCGTTGATGCGTCAGGTCGAGTCGCCAGACGCGGACGAGGTGCAGCGGCTGCTCGCCGAGCTGGACAGCGCCGTGGCGCGACCGGGCGAGTCGTGAGGATGCGGTTTCAGATTCTGGGGCCGCTGCGGGTCGGTGGGGGAGAGGCCACCGTGACCGCAGGTCGGGACCGGGTCGTCCTCGCGATCCTGCTGCTGCGGACGAATCGCGTCGTGCCGGTTGAGGAGCTGATCGACGCGGTCTGGGAGGAACGACCGCCGGCCACCGCCCGCGCCCAGCTCCAGACCTGTGTCTCCCGCCTGCGGCATCGCTTCGTGAGCCTGGGTGTCCCACCGGAGACGATCGTCACCGACCCCATCGGCTACGGGGTCCGTACCGGCACCGGCGAACTCGACGCCGAGGTGTTCGCCCACGAGGTGAGGCTGGCACGGGACGCCCTCGCCGCTGGCCGGCTCGTCGACGCGTCCCGTCACTACCGGTCCGGGTTGGCGTTGTGGCGAGGGCCGGCCCTCGACGGCATCGCCAGCCGGGTCGTGCGGCTGCGGGCCCAGACCCTGGACGAGCGGCGCTTCGACACCCTCGAAGATTGTGTGGACATCGAGCTGCGGCTCGGGATGGCGGCCGAACTGATCGAGGAGCTGACCGAGGCGGTGCAGCGGCAGCCCCTGCGGGAGCGGCTGCGGGGGCAGCTCATGCTGGCCTTGGCGGGCGTCGGTCGGCAGGCCCAGGCCCTCGCCGTCTACCAGGACGGCCGCCGGCTGTACGCGGAGGAGCTGGGCCTCGATCCCGGCACGGAGTTGCAGGACCTGCACCAGCGGATGCTTGCCGGCGACCTGCTCCTCACCAGGCCCAGGCAACTGCCGAACCCACCCGTGCGGGCGCTGCCCCGGGGGATCAGCGACTTCACCGGACGTCAGGAGGTGATCTCGCGACTGGTCAAGGAGATCGAAGGTGAGCAGGCCCGGGTCCTGCTGCTCGACGGGATGCCGGGCAGCGGCAAGACCACCCTCGCGGTGCACCTCGCGACCGGGCTGGCCGATCGGTACCCCGACGCGCAGCTCTTCCTCGATCTGCATGGCCACAGCACCCGGACCCCCCTGGCCGCCACCGCGGCCGTGGCGTCCCTGCTGCGGCAACTCGGCGTCGCGCCGGAGCGGGTACCGCTGGACCCGGACGACCGGCTCGCGATGTGGCGTACCGAGTTGACCGAACGACGGGTCCTGTTGCTGCTCGACAACGCGGCCAACGCCGAACAGGTGAGTCCACTCCTGCCTACCGGGGCCGACAGCCTGACCTTGATCACCAGTCGACGGCGCCTGGTCGGGCTCGACGAGGGGCGTCCGTACTCGCTACCGCTGCTCGATCCGGCGGAGGCGGTCGAGCTGCTCGGGCGGGTGGCGGGCGTGGCGCGTGTGGCGGCGGAGCCGTTGGCGGCCGCCGAGGTGGTGCGCCGCTGCGGCTATCTTCCGCTGGCGATCCGGCTGGCCGGTGCCCGCCTGGCCCATCGCGCCCGTTGGCAACTCAGCGATCTGATCGAGCGACTGCGCGACGCCGGCGACCCGTTGGCCGAGTTGGCGGCTGGGCAGCGCTCCGTCGGTGATGCCTTCGCCCTGTCGTACGCCCAGGTGACACCGTCGGCGCAGCGGATGTTCCGGCTGCTCGGCCTGCACCCGGGTGGACGCTTCGACAGGACCGTCGCCGCCGCGCTCACCCGACTGCCGCTGAACGAGGCGCAGGATGTACTCGACGAACTCGTCGACGCGCACCTGGTCGAGGAGCCGGAGCCGGGCCGATACCGGCTGCACGACCTGGTCGGCGAGTACGCCCGCAGAATGCTCGACGAGCCGGGCAACCGTGCCGAGCACGACGACGCCCTTGATCGGATGCTGCACCACCACGTCGACGTGGCCGTACGGATCGCGCGCAAGTTCGAGTCGTACGGCAGCCTGCGGAACTTCACGCCGCCAGATCCGCTGCGCCCCGACCTCCTGTCGCTGGCCGCCGAGCCGGGGCGGGCCTGGTTCGAGGAGAACCGCAGGACGCTCGTCGTACTGTGCCGGGTGGCCGAAAGGTCCTTTCCCCGGCGTTGTTGGCAGTTGGCGCGCGCCTGCTGGTGGCCGTTCTTCACCGGCGGGCACCTCGATGAGCTGACCGAGATGCACGACGCCGGGCTGCGGGCCGCCGAGGCGCTGGGCGACGAGTGGGCTTCGGCCCTGATGCTCAACTATCTCGCCTCTGTCTCGTTCCGCAGAGCCCGGTTTCCACACGCGATCCGGCTCCTCAAGCAGGCGGTCGAGTTGGGCCGGCGCCAGCGGTCCGGGGGGCAGTTGGCGCGCATCCTGTGGAACCTCGGCAGCGCCTACGCCAGTGCCGGGGAGAGGCAACGCAGCCTGGAGTACTACGGCGAGGCCGGGCGGCTGCTGCGGCGTGCCGACCGATCCACGGAACTGGCCACGCTGCTCAACAACATCGGCTACCTGCTCCTGCAGTGGGGGCGCTACGAGGAGGCGCTGCGCATCAGCCGTAACCACCTCATGCTCAGCCGGGTGCTGGGCGATCGCTGGCAGTTGGCGAACGCGTTGGGCCAGGTCGGTGCCGTTCGCTACCGGATGGGCGACCTGGCTCCCGCCCGCCGCCTGCTGCGCACGTCGTTGCGCCTGCACAGACTGACGGGGAATCGGATCAACGAGAGCGAGGTGCTCAACGATCTGGGCAGGATCGAGCGGGAGGCAGGGCGCCCGGAGTCGGCGGCCAGGCTCCACCGGGAGGCGTTGACCCTCGTCACTCAGGCCGGCGACCGGATGGGCCAGTTCACGTCGCAGAACCTGCTGGCCCGGGCACTGCTGGAGCAGGGCGACGTGCGCAGTGCCCGGAACCTGTTCCACCGGGTGCTGGAGGACGCCACCGGAGTCGACTTCCGGCATCAACAGGCCCAGGCCCTGGACGGTATCGCCCGCTGCCGGTGCGCCACGGACCCGGCCGAAGCCCGCTCGCACTGGATCCGGGCGCTGGCCCTGTTCCGGCAGCTCGACGTTCCGGAGCAGTACGAGGTGCAGGAATCCCTCGCCGCGTTCGGATGATCTGGCTGCCGCGAACATCTGCACGTCCGCAGCCGGCGCGGCAGGATGTAGGAGTGACGACTCCAGAGGCGACGGGTTACCGGATCGAGCGTGACTCGATGGGCGAGGTGGAGGTGCCCGCCGAGGCGCTGTGGCGGGCCCAGACACAGCGGGCGGTGCAGAACTTCCCGATCTCCGGCCGGGGCATCGAGCCGGCCCAGATCCGCGCGCTGGCGCAGATCAAGGGCGCGGCGGCCGAGGTCAACGGCGATCTGGGCGTGATCGACGCGAATGTGGCCGCGGCGATCGCCGCCGCCGCCGCGCACGTGGCCGAGGGTGGTTACGACGACCAGTTCCCGGTGGACGTGTTCCAGACCGGCAGCGGCACGTCGTCCAACATGAACACCAACGAGGTGATCGCCACCCTGGCCGGGCGGGAGCTGGGCAGCAGCGTTCATCCCAACGACGACGTCAACGCGTCGCAGTCCAGCAACGACGTCTTCCCCTCCTCGATCCACCTGGCCGCCACCGAGGCCGTCGTACGGGATCTGCTGCCGGCGCTGACCCACCTGGCGGGTGCGTTGGAGGCGAAGGCCGAGGAGTTCGAGACCGTCGTCAAGGCCGGGCGTACCCACCTGATGGACGCCACCCCGGTGACGCTCGGGCAGGAGTTCGGCGGGTACGCCGCCCAGGTCCGCTACGGCATCGAACGGTTGGAGGGCGTACTGCCGCGCCTGGCGGAGCTGCCGCTGGGCGGCACGGCGGTCGGCACCGGCATCAACACTCCGCTCGGTTTCGCCGCCCGGGTGATCGAGAAGTTGCGGGCCTCGACCGGGCTGCCGCTGACCGAGGCGCGCAACCATTTCGAGGCGCAGGGTGCCCGGGACGCACTGGTCGAGACGTCGGGGCAGTTGCGTACCGTCGCCGTCGGGCTTTACAAGATCGCAAACGACATCCGCTGGATGGGTTCCGGCCCGCGCGCCGGCCTGCGTGAGCTGCGTATCCCGGACCTCCAGCCGGGCTCGTCGATCATGCCCGGCAAGGTCAACCCGGTGGTCTGCGAGGCCGTCCGGCAGGTCTGCGCCCAGGTGGTCGGCAACGACGCGACCGTGGCCTTCGCCGGCTCACAGGGCGACTTCGAGTTGAACGTCATGCTGCCGGTGATGGGCCGCAACATCCTGGAGTCGATCCGGCTGATCGCCGCGTCGAGCCGCCTGCTCGCCGACCGGTGCGTGGTCGGCCTGGTCGCGGACGCCGAGGTCTGCCTGTCGTACGCCGAGGGTTCGCCGTCGATCGTCACTCCGCTCAACCGTCACCTCGGCTACGACGAGGCCGCCTCGATCGCCAAGGAGGCGTTGGCGAAGCAGATCTCCATCAAGGAGGTGGTGATCTCGCGCGGTCACCTCGACTCCGGCAAGCTCTCCGAGACCCAGTTGGAGGAGGCGCTCGACCTGCTCCGCATGACCCACCCCTGACCCCCTCCCGCCTGCCCTCTCGGCCAGCTTGATCGACTCCAGTTGCGGCATCTTGCGGTCATCGGCAGCCCGGACGGGCCGGGATGCCGCAACCCGAGTCGATCAATCGTCGGTGAGGCGACGCCGGGGTGCCCAGGCGAGGAAGCGGGTGAACAGCGCCGCCGGATCCGGACCGTCCTGCGGGTTCAGGCGGTACAGGTCGGCGGCCGCCTCGTGCAGCACCGCGCAGAGGTAGACGCTGAGCGCGATCCGGTCGTCGGCGTACTCGGCGACGAGATCGAGCCGCGCGGCGGCGCACGGCCAGGGCGCCGCGCAGACCCGGCAGAGCCAGAGCGGCCGCAACGGCAGGTGCGCCCGGCGCGGCGCGACCGGGGCCGTCATCCTCGGCCACCAACACCCGGACGAGCCGCCCCGAACGCGGCGCCAGGTCCGGTTCCGGCCCGGGGCGCGGTTCGAGGTGGGTCGGGCAGGCCTTCCGGGGCGCTTCGGGGAGCGGTCCGAAGGGTGGCGGGTGTGGTCCGGGACATGGTCAGCCCTTCCTGTCGAGCTGAGTCGCTTGCGTCATCGCCCCGGCGGTGGGACCGCCCGGCCGGGGGAGCGGTCGGTCCCACCTCGACGCCGC
>NZ_JBAGKI010000052.1:0-43276 GCF_036689795.1 Micromonospora palythoicola
TGGGGGGGGCGGCGGCGGGCGCGCGCCTCCTCACCCCCCCCCCCCCGCCCGGCGGCCCCCCCCCCCCCCCCCCACCCCCCACCGCAACCACCCAACGAGCCGGACAAAACCAGCCCGAACCGCAACCACCCAACAAGCACAGGCCAAGCTCAGCCCGACGCCACCAACTCCACCTCGTACCCCTGCCCGTCCGCCAGATACCCGGCGTACGTGTCGGGCCCGCCGGCGTACGGGTGCCGGTCGGCGAAGAGCAGCTCCCAGCCGTACGTCGGCGCCTGTTCGACCAGCCGGTCCACGGCGGCGGTCGGGCCGGCGTGGAAGGCCAGGTGGTTGAGGCCCGGGGCGCGTCGGTCGTGGCGCCCGCCGGTGAGCGCGGGTGACGCCTCCAGCACCAGATATGTCGGGCCGAGTCGCCAGGAGTGGCCGACCGGCCACTGCTGGAACGACGTCCAGCCCAATTCACCGAGCAGCCAGCCCCAGCTACGCATTGCGGCGTTCAGGTCGGGTACCCAGACCTCCACGTGGTGCAGGGCACCGAAGGTCACCGGCCTCCGCCGGGTACCCATAGCACGTCTCCGTCCGGATTTGCCGTTCTTGACAGGATAAAGAGCAGATCCGACAGCCGGTTGAGATACTTGGCCGGGAGGTGGCTGGTCCGGTCGGGGTCGTGGGTGATGAGGGCCCACGCCGACCGCTCGGCGCGCCGGGCGATCGTCCGCGCCGCGTGCAGCAGCGCCGCGCCCGCGGTGCCGCCGGGGAGGATGAAGGAGTCGAGCTTGCTCAGGCGCGCGTTGTACTCGTCGCACCAGCCCTCGAGGCGCTCGACGTATTCCTCGGTCACCCGCAGCGGCGGGTACTTCGGGTCCGGTTCGACGGGCGTGGACAGGTCGGCGCCCACGTCGAACAGGTCGTTCTGGATCGACCCCAGCACCGCGCGGAGTTCGTCGGGTAGCTGGCCCAGGGCGAGTGCCACGCCGAGCGCGGCGTTGCACTCGTCGACGTCGGCGTACGCGGCGATCCGCGGATCGTTCTTCGGCACCTGCTCGTTGTTGCTCAGCCTGGTCATGCCGGCGTCGCCGGCCTTGGTGTAGATGCGCGTGAGGTGGACGGCCATGACGCACAGCCTACGGATACCGGACCTGACGATTCCGTCCCGGCCGGACGCCGGCGCGGGTTGGCCGGCGGGCGTCGGCCCGGGTGACGCCGGTGACGCCGCGCTCGCCGACGTCGACGTCATCCGGGTGCGTGGTGGTGCCCGGCTCGCCGGCACCGTGCACGTGGTCGGTGCGAAGAACTCGGCGTTGAAGCTGATGGCCGCCGCGCTGCTCGCGCCCGGTCGTACGGTGATCACGAACGTGCCCCGGATCACCGACATCGCGATCATGGGTGAGGTGCTGCGCCGCCTCGGTTGCGGCGTGCGGTTCGACGCCGACGATCCGGTGGACCCGATGGTGGCGGTCGGCGGGGTGGCCCGGTCCCGTTCGGTCACCATCGACGTGCCGGAGCAGCCCGGCGTCGAGGCCGACTACGACCTGGTCCGCCGGCTGCGGGCGTCGATCTGCGTGCTGGGCCCGTTGCTGGCCCGACGCGGGTACGTGCGGGTGGCCCATCCGGGCGGTGACGCGATCGGCTCCCGGGGTCTGGACATGCACATCTCCGGGTTGACCCGGATGGGTGCCGACATCTCCGGCGAGCACGGCTTCGTGATCGCCTCGGCCCCCGACGGGCTGCGGGGCGCGGAGATCGTGCTGGACTTCCCCAGCGTCGGGGCGACCGAGAACCTCGTCATGGCGGCGGTGCTGGCGGAGGGCACCACCGTGATCGACAACGCGGCCCGGGAGCCCGAGATCGTCGACATCTGCACGATGCTCCAGCGGATGGGTGCGCTCATCGACGGCGAGGGCACCTCGACGATCACCATCGTCGGCGTACCTCGGCTGAGTCCGGTCCGGCACGCCACCGTGGGGGACCGGATCGTCGCGGGGACCTGGGCGTTCGGCGCGGCGATGACCCGTGGCGACGTGACCGTGACCGGCCTCGACCCGGCGTTCCTGGAGGTCGCGCTCGACAAGGTGGTGACGGCCGGCGGCATGGTCGAGACCCGGGCGGACAGCTTCCGGGTACGGATGGACGAGCGCCCCCGCGCGGTGGACGTGGTGACGCTGCCCTATCCGGGCTTCGCCACCGACCTGTTGCCGATGGCGATCGGGCTCGCCGCGCTCAGCGAGGGCGCCTCGCTGATCACCGAGAACATCTTCGACGGCCGGTTCATGTTCGCCAACGAGATGATGCGGCTGGGCGCGGACATCAAGACCGACGGGCATCACGCGGTGGTACGCGGCCGGGAGCAGCTCTCCGGCGCGCCGGTGCGGGCGACCGACATCCGGGCCGGCGCCGGGCTCATCATCGCCGGGCTCTGCGCCGACGGGGTGACCGAGGTGTCCCACGTGCACCACGTGGATCGGGGCTATCCCGACTTCGTGGCCGACCTGCGGGCGCTGGGCATCGAGGTGGAGCGGGCGACCGCGCCGGAGGAACCCGAGCTGACCATCTGAGTGACTTAGCCATCGTTCAGGCTCGCCGACTAGGGTGCAGGCAGACACTCATTCGCAGCGAGGGAGTAGCAGCATGGCGGGTCGACTCGCGGTCATCGGTGCCGGTCTGATGGGTTCGGGCATCGCCCAGGTGGCGGCGCAGGCCGGCTGGCAGGTGGTGCTGCGGGACCTGGACGAGACGGCGACGAAGCGTGGTCTGGACGGCATCCGGCGGTCGCTGGCGAAGTTCGCCGAGAAGGGCAAGCTCTCCGACGACGAGGTCGAGGCGGCGCTCGGGCGGATCACCACCACCACCGAGTTGGAGGCGGCCGGCGACGCGGACATCGTCGTCGAGGCGGTCTTCGAGAAGCTGGAGATCAAGCACGAGGTGTTCCGCGCGCTGGACAAGATCTGCAAGGCGGACGCGGTGCTGGCCACGAACACCTCGGCGATCCCGGTGACCCAGATCGCGACGGCCACCGAGCGCCCGGAGGCGGTCGTCGGCACCCACTTCTTCTCGCCGGTGCCGATGATGAAGCTCTGCGAGCTGGTGCGCGGCTACAAGACCAGCGACGCCACCCTGGAGCGGGTGAGGGCCTTCGCCGAGGAGATCGGCAAGACCGTCGTGGTGGTGAACCGCGACATTGCCGGCTTCGTCACCACCCGGTTGATCTGCGCCCTGGCCATGGAGGCGGTCAAGCTGGTCGAGGCCGGCGTGATCTCCGCCGAGGACCTGGACACCGCCTGCCGGCTCGGCTTCGGGCACGCGATGGGCCCGCTGGCCACCGTCGACCTGACCGGTGTCGACGTGCTGCTGAACGCGACCCGCAACATCTACACCGACACGGCCGACGAGAAGTTCTTCCCGCCGGAGCTGTTGCAGCGCATGGCCACCGCCGGCGACCTGGGCCGCAAGACCGGCCAGGGCTTCTACTCGTACTGACGCAGCTGTGGGGAGGGCCGTGCGGCCCTCCCCGTGGCTCAGCCGTCGCGGCGGGTGGTCCACCGGAAGGTGGTCAGGCAGAGCACCAGGCCGATCACGCACCAGACGCCCAGCACCACGGCGACGCGGGTCAGCTCGAACGAGCCGCCGGGCTCGTCCGCGCCGAAGCTCTCCGGCAGGAAGACCGCCCGGAGCCCCTGGCACATCCACTTGAGTGGAAACAGCGCCGCCACCTGCTGCATCCAGGTCGGCAGGTTGGTGAAGACGAAGAACACCCCGGAGATGAACTGGAGCACCAGCGCGACCGGGGTGACCACCGCCGAGCCGCTGCGGGCGGTCCGGGCCAGCGACGAGATGGCGATGCCGCAGAGCGTGCAGGCGGTCACCCCCAGGGCGCTGACCCAGCCGAAGGTCAACCAGGCCGTGGTGGTGGTCGGCAGCTCCAGGTCGAACAGCGTCACCGACACCGCGAGCAGCAGCGCGGTCATCACGACGCCGGTGACCAGCACCATGATCACCTTGCCGGCGAACCAGACCCATTTCGGCATCGGCGTGCCCCGGTAGCGCTTGAGCACCCCCCGATCCCGCTCGATCGGGATCCAGATGCCGAGGTTCTGGAAGCTGACCGTCATCAGGCCGGTCGCGATCATGCCGGTGATGAAGTACTGCGTGTAGCTCACCCCGGGGGCGATCTCCTCGTCGAAGATCGACGCGAAGATCAGCACCATGATGAGGGGGAAGCCCAGCGTGAACACGACGGACTCGCGGCTGCGCAGGAACTGCCGGATCTCCAGCCGCCCCTGCCGCAGGGCGAGGCCGGCCGGACCGATCCGCCGGGCCGGAGCTGCCGCGGTGACCGGCTCCGCCGGTCTCGTCGTGGTGGTCATCGGTGTCCGATCATCGTCAGGTAGATGTCCTCGAGGGTGGGCCGGGTGACGGTCAGGCCGGGCACCTCGCCGCCGAACCGCGCGGCGAGATCCGCCACCAGCGCCGTCGGCGTCGCGCTCTGCGCGCTGTCCGGCGTGCCGTCCGGAGTACGCCAGGAGACCGTGGCCAGCGCCTCCTGCCGGTTGCCGAGCTGGTTCGGTGCGGCGACCTCGACCAGCCGGCCGCCGGCGATCACGCCCACCCGGTCGGCGAGCGCCTCGGCCTCGTCCAGGTAGTGCGTGGTCAGCACGATCGTGGTGCCGGCGGCGGCGAGATCACGGATCAGCTCCCAGAACTCCCGCCGGGCCTCCGGGTCGAAGCCGGTGGTGGGCTCGTCCAGGAAGAGGAGTTCCGGGCGGCCGATGATGCCGAGCGCCACGTCGAGCCGGCGCTTCTGGCCGCCGGAGAGGGTGTGCGTACGGGCGCGGGCCTTGGCGGTCAGCCCGACCCGTTCGATCACCTTGTCGGGATCGTCGGCGTCGGGGTAGAAGCCGGCGAAGTGGTGCACCACCTCGGCGACGGAGAGTTCGTCGAACTCGCCGGTGCCCTGGAACACGATGCCGACCCGCCCCCGCCAGTCGCGCGTCGGGTTGGCCGGGTCGACGTCGAGAACGCGTACCTCGCCGGCGTCGCGCTGGCGGTAGCCCTCCAGGATCTCCACCGTGGTGGTCTTGCCGGCGCCGTTCGGCCCGAGCAGGGCGAACACCTCACCCCGGTGGACGTCCAGGTCCAGCCCGGCGACCGCGGGACTGCCGCCGTACGTCTTGCGCAGCCCTCGGACGCGGATCGCGACGTCGTCACTCATGCCGTCAAGTGTGCGGCCCGCCGTGACCTGGCGTCCGCACCGGGGGTGGCGGAGGCTGTGTGGTTTTGCACAATCCGTTCTACTGAACGGTAACTTAGACTCCCGGCCATGGACGAGAAGGCACTCATGGGCCGGCTGCCGGAGCGGGACCGTCCCTGGGTGATGCGGACATACGCGGGGCACTCCTCGGCCGCCGCGACGAACGCGCTCTTCCGTCGCAACCTGGCCAAGGGGCAGACCGGCCTGTCGGTCGCCTTCGACCTGCCCACCCAGACCGGGTATGACCCCGACCACGAACTCGCCACCGGCGAGGTCGGCCGGGTCGGCGTCCCGGTGTCGCACCTGGGTGACATGCGGGCGCTCTTCGACGGCATCCCACTGGCCGACATGAACACCTCGATGACCATCAACGCCCCGGCGATGTGGCTGCTCGGCCTCTACGGCACGGTCGCCACCGAACAGGGTGCCGAACTGGCCCGCTGTGCCGGCACCACCCAGAACGACATCATCAAGGAGTACCTGTCCCGGGGGACGCACATCTTCCCGCCGGCCGCCTCGCTGCGACTGACCGCCGACGTGATCGCGTACACGCTGCGCGAGATGCCGCGCTGGAACCCGGTGAACATCTGCTCGTACCACCTCCAGGAGGCCGGGGCCACGCCGGTGCAGGAGGTGGCGTTCGCGTTGGCCACGGCGGTGGCGGTGCTCGACGCGGTGCGCGCGGGCGGCCAGGTGCCGGCGCGGCGGATGGGCGAGGTGGTGCAGCGGATGTCGTTCTTCGTCAACGCCGGGGTGCGGTTCGTCGAGGAGATCGCCAAGATGCGCGCGTTCGGCGTGCTGTGGGACCAGCTCACCCGCGACCGGTACGGCGTGACGGACCCGCGACAGCGTCGCTTCCGGTACGGCGTGCAGGTCAACTCCCTCGGCCTGACCGAGGCGCAGCCGGAGAACAACGTGCCGCGGATCGTGCTGGAGATGCTCGGGGTCACCCTCTCCCGTCAGGCGCGGGCACGGGCGGTGCAGCTGCCGGCCTGGAACGAGGCGCTCGGCCTGCCCCGACCCTGGGACCAGCAGTGGTCGCTGCGCATGCAGCAGGTGCTCGCCTACGAGTCGGACCTGCTGGAGTACCCGGACCTGTTCGACGGCTCGCACGTGATGACCGCGCTGGTCGACGAGATCGTCACCGGCGCCCGTGCCGAGCTGGCGACGGTGCTGGAGATGGGCGGCGTGGTCGCCGCCGTGGAGACCGGTTACCTCAAGAGCGCCCTGGTGGCCTCCCTGGCCGATCGGCGGCGACGGATCGAGGCCGGCAGCGACGTGGTGGTCGGCGTCAACCGGTTCACCGAGACCGAACCGTCGCCGCTGACCGCCGCCGGTGCCGAGGCGGTCGAGCAGGTCGACCCCGCCGTGGAGATCGCCGCCTCGGCGGCCGTACGCGCCTGGCGAGCCGACCGCGACGCGGCGGCCGTGGACGCCGCGCTGGCCCGGCTGCGCGCGGACGCCGCGACCACGACCAACCTGATGACGGCCACGCTGGAGTGCGTTCGGGTGGGAGTGACCACGGGGGAGTGGGCGGCGGCTCTGCGCCAGGTCTTCGGCGAGTACCGGGCGCCCACCGGCCTGGTGGGCGGGTCCGCGAGCGGCGGTGACGACGGGCTGGCCGAGGTCCGCGCCCGGGTCGCCGCCACCGCTCGGGAACTGGGCAACGCGCGGCTGCGACTGCTCGTCGGCAAGCCCGGTCTGGACGGGCACTCCAACGGCGCGGAGCAGATCGCGGTCCGCGCCCGCGACGCCGGCTTCGAGGTGGTCTACCAGGGTATCCGGCTCACCGCCGGGCAGATCGTGGCCGCCGCGGTGGAGGAGGACGTGGACCTGGTCGGGCTCTCCGTGCTCTCCGGCTCGCACCTGGCGGCGGTGCCGGCGGTGCTCGACGGGTTGCGGGCCGCCTGCCGACCGGATCTGCCGGTGGTGGTCGGCGGCATCATTCCCGCCCGGGACGCCGAGAAGTTGCGCGCGGCCGGGGTGGCCCGGGTGTTCACCCCGAAGGACTTCGCGCTCACCGAGATCATCGACGAGTTGGTCACCGTCATCCGGCAGGCCAACGAGCTGTGACGCGCGGACCCCGGCGGGTCGCCGGGATCCGCGCGGACGGCACGCTCAGCGGTGGTCGTAGGTCATGCAGTCGGCCATGTCGGCGTCGGGGCCGACCCGGATCGCCGGTGCCTGGCACTCCAGTTGCTCGTTGTGCCGGCAGTCGGCGCGCTGGCACGCCCCGACCTGGGCGATCTGCCCGTCGAGACCCGCCCGGACGGCGGGCATCTCGATGAAGGTGTGGCAGTGGGCGTGGTCCATGCTGCCGATGGTGATGGCGAAGGCGTGGCAGTCGCCGGTGTGGTTGTACGCGCACGCGGCGACCACGCACTCCTGGACCCGGGGCATCTCCATTGCTGCGGTCATGACCCAACCTCCTCCGTTGATTGCCCCAATTTTAGGCTTTAGGGCGGGTTGCGGAGGGGATTCGGTCGAGCCGGCGGCCCGGGCTCAGACGCGGAAGCCCGCCTCGCGTGCCGCCTGCCGTTCCCGACGCCGGTCCGCGCGGCGACGCAGCAGCCACGGCAGGACGAGCACGAGACCGACCAGGAACGCCAGCACCAGCACCGGCAGGATGATCGCGACGAGGGACATGACCACGCTCGTGGCGTCCTCGGCGGTGCTCGCCACCGGCGCACCCAGGCCGGCCGTGGTGGCGTTGATGACCGGCCGCGCGGTCGACTTCAGCAGATGGACGCCGAGCGCGATGAGCACCCCGACCAGCACCGGCAACCACTGGCCGCCGCTGGCGAAGAAGCTGTCCGGGTCGCTGACCGTCACCGTCTCGGACGCCGAACCGGCCCCGAACGCCAGCCCGCCGGCCGTCGGCCGGACAACCGTCTGCACCATGTCGTTGACGTGGTCCACCACAGGCACCTTGTCCGCCACGACCTCGACCACGAGCAGCACCGCGAGGATGCCCAGCACCCACTCGTTGCCCAGCCACTGCCACCCGCCAGGCAGGTCTATCACGCTGGTGTAGCGGGCCAGCAGGCCCGTCACCAGCAACGGAATGTAGGCGTTCAGCCCCGCCGAGGCGGCGAGGCCGGTACCGGTGAGCACTTCGAGCACCAGCCCAGCATGGCACCGGCGCGCCAGCGCCGCTCGGTGGCGACGCCCGGTGACTCCGCTACCCTGCTCGGGTGCGGTTGGTGATTGCGAAATGCTCGGTGGACTATGTCGGACGGCTCTCGGCCCACCTGCCGCCGGCCACCCGGCTGCTGATGGTGAAGGCGGACGGATCGGTCTCCATCCACGCCGACGACCGGGCGTACAAGCCGTTGAACTGGATGAGCCCGCCGTGCCGGCTGGAGGAGGCCCCGGGCGTCTGGCGGGTGGTGAACAAGGCCGGCGAGGAGCTGCGGATCACCCTGGAGGAGATCTTCCAGGACACCTCGTACGAGCTGGGTGTCGATCCCGGCCTGCGCAAGGACGGCGTGGAAGCCCACCTCCAGGAACTCCTGGCGGCCAATCCCGGGGCGCTGGGTGACGGGTACACCCTGGTCCGGCGCGAGTACATGACCGCGATCGGCCCGGTCGACCTGCTCTGCCGGGACGCCAACCAGGGCACGGTGGCCGTCGAGGTGAAGCGCCGTGGCGAGATCGACGGTGTGGAGCAGCTCACCCGCTACCTGGAACTGCTCAACCGTGATCCGTTGCTCGCGCCGGTCGCCGGGGTCTTCGCCGCGCAGGAGATCAAGCCGCAGGCCCGGGTGCTCGCCACCGACCGGGGAATCCGCTGCGTGGTGGTCGACTACGACCGGCTGCGCGGCATCGAGCGCGACGAACTGACGCTCTTCTAGCCGGTCACCGGCTGTAGAGCAGCTTGACCGCCTTCACCAGCCGGCTCACGTCGGCCTCGGTGCGCTCGAAGGTGGTCGACGGCAGCAGCGAACGCCCCCGGCGGCGGGTGACGGCCTTGGCCCGGGCGAACTCGCGCAGCCCGTCCTCGCCGTGGATGCGGCCGAAGCCGGACTCGCCGACCCCGCCGAACGGCAGGGTGGACATGCCGGCGAAGGTGAGTGTCGAGTTGACCGAGGCCATCCCGGAGCGCAACCGCCGGGCGATCGCGACCGCGCGCCGCTGACCGAAGACCGAACCACCGAGCCCGTACGGCAGGGCGTTGGCCCGGGCGAGCGCCTCGTCGGCGGTGCGGACCCGGTTGATGGTCAGGGTGGGGCCGAAGGTCTCCTCGCGTACGGCGGCAGCCTCCTCCGGCACCTCGACCAGCACGGTCGGGTGCGCGTACGGCGGGCGTACCGCGTCCGGTCCACCGAGCACCGCCCGACCGCCGCGGGCCACCGCGTCCTCGATGTGCCGCCGGATCACGTCGAGCTGACTGGGCATGGTGATCGGACCGATGTCGGCGTGGTCGGGGCCGACGGTGAGCCGCCCGGCGCGCTCGACGACCTTGTCGACGAACGCGTCGAAGACCGGCTCCACGGCGTAGACCCGTTCGATGCCGATGCAGGTCTGCCCGGCGTTGGTCATCGCTCCCCAGACACAGGCGTCGGCGGCGGCGTCCAGGTCGGCGTCGGTGTCCACGATCATGGCGTCCTTGCCGCCGGCCTCCACCAGCACCGGGGTCAACGACTCGGCGCACGCCGCCATCACCTTCTTCGCGGTGGCCGTCGAGCCGGTGAAGGCGAGCTTGTCGACCCCGGACCGGCACAGGGCGGCACCGACGTCGCCGAGTCCGTGCACCGCGGCGAGCACCGGATGCTCGGGCACCACCTCGGCGAAGCTGTCGACGAGCCACTGACCGACGACCGGGGTGTATTCGCTGGGCTTGAAGACCACCGCGTTGCCCGCCGCCAACGCGTACGCGATGGAGCCGATCGGGGTGAAGACGGGATAGTTCCACGGACCGATCACGCCGACCACGCCGTGCGGCTGGTACTCCAGGTGGGCCGAGAACTCGGCGAGCACGAGCCGCGAGCGGACCCGCCGGGGGCCCAGCACCCGCCGGGCGTTACGGGCCGCCCAGTCCACGTGCTCCACGGTGGTCACGATCTCGACGAGTGCGTCGGCGATCGGCTTGCCGCCCTCGGCGTGCATCAGGGCGGCCAACTGTTCCATCCGCTGGGCGAGCAGCCGCCGCCAGCGCAGCAGCCGCTCCCGTCGCCCGGTGAAACCGAGCCCCGCCCACCACTGGCCGGCGGCGCGGGCCCGCTCGACGGCGCGTTCAACGTCGACCGCGGTGGCGACCGGGACGCGCCCGGCTTCGTCGCCGGACGCCGGGCTGGTCGAGATCAGGTGGTTGCCCTGGACCGCTGGGGTGCCGGGGGGTAGCACAGCCGTCATGGCGGAAGTCTAGACGCGAGAATTACTCGCCGGTAGGGGTGGGGAAACGGGCGAATCCTCCCAGCCGTCCGGACGGTTGAATCGGACGAACCGCTCGTGCCGCCCGGTAGTTCCGTCGCCGGGTGCCGTGGAATATGTGAACACAAAGCACCCGGACGGTTACCGGTACGCATCCGGCTGGATGGTGGAGGTGGACACCGGGTGGTGAAACGCTGACCCGGGATCGTCACACGGTGGAGGGGCTGACCGTCCATGGAGGAACATCCGCAACTGATGCCGCTGCTGACGGTGGCTGCCGGGCCGATGCGGGGATGGCGCTTCCGGCTGCCGCGCCGGCCGCAGGTGATCGGCCGTGATCCGGCGGTCGACATCGTGGTACACGACCCGCATCTGAGCCGGCGGCATGTCGAGATCTGGCGGGCCGGTGAGGGTGCCTCGCTGGTGGATCTCGGGTCCACGAACGGTACCTGGGTGAACGACCTCCGAGCGACCGAGGTCGTCCGACTCAGTGACGGCGACGTGATCCGGATCGGCGGTACCGAGCTGAGGTTCTTCGACCCGGGCGTGGCCCGCACGGATCCGGTGGGTCTGAGCTTCGAACTGCCGCGCCAGGAGCGGCGGCCGGTCCGACCGCTGCCCGCCACGCTCGCGACACCGGTGGTGCCCGGGCAGGCCGGCGTGCCGGACCCGGCGGCGGTGGTCGGCGTCCACCGCTGACGACCGAGTATCGGTCCCTGTGCCGGGCCCGGCTGTTGCACGCCGGCCCTGCACGCGTGGTTTCCGCCACCGGTTCCGGCCAGGACGCGTGGGTGTCCGCCACCCAAGGGGGCTCGGCCCCGTAGGTGCCGGCCATATGGACCGGCGGTGTCGATCGTGGCAGCATGCCGCGGATGGACAGCCAGCAGCGCGACGTCACCGCGAACGGAATCACCCAGACCCTCCGGGTGGCCGGACCCGTCGACGGCGTGCCGGTGCTGCTCGTGCACGGCAACTGCTCCTCGGCCGCCTTCTGGGAGCCGCTGGTGCGCCGCCTGCCGGCGACCCTGCGGGTGGTCGCGCCGGATCTGCGGGGCTACGGGGCCACGCAGACCGCCCCGGTCGACGCCACCCGGGGCCTGACCGACTTCGCCGACGACGTGGCGGCGTTGCTCGACGAGCCGTCACTCTTCGCCGAGGGCGCCCGGCCCGTGGTGGTCGGCCACTCGCTCGGCGGCGGAGTGGCGATGCGCCTGCTGGTGGACCACCCCGACCGGATCGCCGGGCTGCTGCTCGCGGCACCGGTGTCCCCGTACGGCTTCGGCGCCACCCGCGACGTGGCCGGCACGCCGACCACGCCCGACCTGGCCGGCTCCGGCGCCGGCACGGCGAACGGTGACTTCGTCGCGCGGCTGGCCGCCGGTGACCGCAGCGCGGAGGCCCGGACCAGCCCGCGCAGCGTGCTGCGGGCGGCCTACGTGGCGGACCCCGCCTGCCTCGGCGACGACGAGGAACTGCTGCTCGACAGCGTGCTCTCCACCGCCACCGGCCCGGACAACTACCCCGGCGACGCGGTGAGCTCGCCGAACTGGCCGGGTAGCGCGCCGGGCGGTCGTGGCGTGCTCAACGCGCTGGCGCGGTTCCGGGTCGCCGAGGAACTGGTGGCCGTGACACCGAAGCCCCCGGTCACCTGGATCCGCGGTGACGCTGACGTGATCGTCTCGGACACCTCGCTGTTCGACCTGGCGCAGCTGGGGGCGCTGGGCGTGGTGCCCGGCTGGCCCGGGGCGCAGGAGTGCCCACCGCAGCCGATGATCGGGCAGACCCGCGCGGTGCTCGACCGGTACGCCGGAACCGGCGGCAGCTACCGGGAGGTGGTGCTGTCCGGCTGCGGGCACAGCCCACACCTGGAGCGCCCGGCGGAGTTCGTCGCCGAACTGCTCGCCCTCGCCGGGGTCGATCCCGACTGACCCGGATCCGCTCCCGACCCCGGGCCCGGTCGAATGCCGACCGAGTCGCGCGGGAGAACCGCGACCGCTGACCGGGTCGCGTGGGTAAACCGGGACATCGGTGACATGTGCCACGACGCCTCGACAACGGTGCGTCACATGGCAGACTCGCGCGCATAACCTTAGCGGCCGTTAATGTCCGGCCGTGTCGTTGCGCACAGGGGAGGCCGGGTCGTGACGCGCGAGTTCACCAGCGTGGGTGTGGTGGGTCTGGGCACCATGGGTGCCGGCATCGTCGAGGTCTTCGCCCGCAACGGCATCGACGTGGTGGCGGTGGAGATCTCCGACGGCGCGCTCGACCGTGGGCGGGCCAATCTGACCGGCTCGACGGACCGGGCGGTGGCCAGGGGCAAGCTCGCCGAGGCCGACCGGGACGCGCTGCTGGGCCGGGTCACCTTCGCCGTCGGGCTGGAGGCGTTGCACTCGGTGGACCTGGTGATCGAGGCGGTACCCGAGCACCTCGATCTGAAGCAGCGGCTCTTCGCCGAGCTGGACCGCGTCTGCCAGCCCGAGGCCATCCTCGCCACCAACACCTCGTCGCTGAGCGTGACCGAGATTTCCGTGGCCACCGCGCGCCCCAACCAGGTCGTCGGCATTCACTTCTTCAATCCGGCACCGGTGATGAAACTGGTCGAGGTGGTACGCACGGTGGTCACCTCCGCCGACGTGGTGGCCGACGTGGAGGCGCTCTGCAAGCGGCTCGGCAAGGTCGACGTCACCATCAGCGATCGGGCCGGGTTCATCGCCAACGCCCTGCTCTTCGGCTACCTCAACCACGCCGTCGACCTGTTCGAGTCCCGGTACGCCACCCGCGAGGACATCGACGCGGCCATGAAGCTCGGCTGCGGACTGCCCATGGGTCCGCTCGCGCTGATGGACCTGATCGGCCTGGACACCGCGTACGAGATCCTGGACACCATGTACCGGCGTGGTGGCCGGGACCGCCGGCACGCCCCGGTGCCGTTGCTCAAGCAGATGGTGACCGCCGGGCTGCTCGGGCGGAAGTCCGGCCGGGGTTTCTACACCTACGAGCGGCCCGGCTCGCCGAAGGTCGTACCGGACGAGCAGACGCCGACCACGACGGAACCGGCGGCGTGCGACCAGGCTGTTACAAAGATCGGCATCGTGGGTTCCGGGACCATGGCGACCGGGATCATCGAGGTCTTCGCCACCGCCGGTTACGAGGTCGTGTCGGTGACCCGGGGCGCGGAGCAGTCGGCCAAGGTCTTCGAGGCGGTGCGGACGTCGCTCAACAAGGGCGTGGTCCGGGGCCGGCTCAGCGAGGCCGACCGGGATGCCGCGCTCGGGCGGGTCAACTGGTCGGCGACGCTGGACCACCTGGCCGACGTGGACCTGGTGGTCGAGGCGGTGGTCGAGGAACTCAGCGTCAAGAAGGCCCTCTTCGCCAGCCTGGACGAGATCTGCAAGCCGGGCGTGGTGCTGGCGACCACCACCTCGTCGTTGCCGGTGATCGAGATGGCGATGGCCACCCAGCGCCCGGCCGACGTGGTGGGTCTGCACTTCTTCAACCCGGCCCCGGCGATGCCGCTGGTGGAGATCGTCCGGACGATCCGTACCTCCGCCGAGACCGTCGCCACCGCGCAGGCCGTCAGCGCCACGCTGGGCAAGACCGGGGTTGTCTGTGGCGACCGGTCCGGTTTCATCGTCAACGCGCTGCTGTTCCCGTATCTCAACGACGCGGTGCGGATGCTGGAGGCCAGCTACTCCACCACCGACGACATCGACCACGCGATGAAGCTGGGCTGTGGCTACCCGATGGGGCCGTTCGAGCTGCTCGACGTGGTGGGCCTGGACGTGGCGCTGGCCATCCAGCGGGAGCTGTACCTGGAGCTGCGCGAGCCCGGGTTCGCCCCGGCACCGCTGCTGGAGCACCTGGTCACCGCCGGCTACCTGGGCCGCAAGACCGGTCGGGGGTTCCGCGACCACACCCGCCGCTGACCGGGTCGCGCCGGCTCGACCGTACGCTTGACGACGTGAGTCCCCGTCGTAACCGTCCCCGCCGCGACGACGCGGTGCGCCTCGACGCCGAGCGCGCCCGGCACGGCGTCGCCGCGGTCCAGCAGTGGCGGGACGGGGAGTGGCAGGTGCGCGGCATCAGCGGCGGCTCGTCCACCAAGACGTACCGCTGCCCCGGTTGCGACCAGGAGATCCGGCCCGGTGTGGCGCACGTCGTGGCCTGGCCGGCGGACGGCCGGGGCGACCTCACCGACCGCCGGCACTGGCACACCGGTTGCTGGCGGGCCCGCGACCGTCGGGCCCCGGTGATCCAGCGGGGGCGGCGGAACGGGAGACTGGAGGCATGAGCGCACCGATCCGTGCCTCCTCGATCCTGCCCGGGCATCGAGAGGACATCGAGCTGCACACCGCGGACGACCTGCGGTTGGTCGGCGAGCTGGCCCGCCCGGTCGACCGGGAGCCGGCCGCGACCCTGGTCTGTCTGCATCCGTTGCCGACCCACGGCGGAATGATGGACAGCCACGTGTTCCGCAAGGCGGCCTGGCGGCTGCCCGCCCTGGCCGACGTGGCCGTGCTCAGGTTCAACACCCGGGGCACCAGCAGTGTGCGCGGCACCAGCGAGGGCAGCTTCGACTCCGCCGTCGGCGAGCGCTTCGACGTCGCCGCCGCCATCGAGTACGCCGAGTTCCACGAACTGCCGAACGTCTGGTTGCTGGGTTGGTCGTTCGGCACCGACCTGGCGCTGCGCTACGGCTGCGACCCGGCGGTGACCGGCGCGATCCTGCTCTCCCCGCCGCTGCGCTACTCCGGCCCGTCCGACCTGGCCCAGTGGGCCGAGTCGGGCAAGCCGGTCACCGCCCTGGTGCCGGAGTTCGACGACTATCTGCGCCCGGAGCAGGCCCGCGAGCGGTTCGCGGCGATCCCGCAGGCGGAGGTGGTCGGTGTGCCCGGCGCCAAGCACCTCTGGGTCGGTGACGCCGAGACCGCGCTGGACGAGGTGGTGCGGCGGGTCAACCCGGCGGTGCCGGTGCCGCTGCCGACCACCTGGGACGGCCCGATGGAGACCGGCGACGCCAGCGCGTACGCCGACCGGACGGTCGCCGCGTTCGCCGACGTTCCGGTGTCGGGCCCACCGCAGCGCCAGGCCGACTGAACCGCGCTGGCGGGTCTCTGCCGGTCCGCCCTGGCCCGGCAGGTCAGCGGGCGTCCTGGCGGGGAAGGACCACCTCACGGAGGATGAGCTGGATGGCGGCGACCGTCGGGATGGCGATCAGCGCGCCGATCACCCCCACCAGCGAGACCCCGAGCAGCGCGGCCACCAGCGCGGCGACCTCGTTCACCTGCACCGACCGCCGCATGATCTTGGGGTAGATGAGGTAGTTCTCGACCTGCTGGTAGACCACGAAGAAGATCACGCAGGCGATGCCGACCGAGGGATCGGTGGCGAAGCCGACCAGGCTGACGATCACCGCACCGAGGGTGGCGCCGATCTGCGGGATGAGGTCGGTCACCGCGACCACCACCGCCAGGGCGAACGGGTACGGCAGGCCGACGACCAGCGCGAACACGAAGGTGCTCGCCCCGGCCAGCACCGCGATGGCGAGCGCGCCCACCATGTACGCCCCGACCTTGGTCAGGATCTCGTCACCGATCAGCTGCACCCGCTGCCGACGGGAACGCGGCACCAACGCGTACCCGAGGTTGCGGAGCCGGTCGAAGTAGACCAGGAAGTAGATGGTCAGCACCAGCACGGTGAGCACCCGGAAGACGGTGCCGAACACCAGCTGTGCCCCGCCGAGCACCCCGCCCAACGCCCGGCCGACCATATCCGCGCTGGTCGCCTCCTGGGCGCGGCGCATCAGGTCGAACTGCTCGACCAGGTCGTTCACCGTCTCGTTGCGGCGCAGCGACTCCAGATAGCTCGGCAACTGCTCGACGAACTGCCCTGACTGGGTGACGATGGGCGGCACCAACGCCAGCACCCCGGCCGCCAGCAGCGCCAGCACGATCAGCACGACCGTCGCCACGGCCAACCCGCGCGGGAACCCCCAGGACCGCAACCGGACCACCGCCGGGTGCAGGCCCACCGCGAGGAAGAGCGCGATCACCACCAGGACCAGGATCCCCGCGGCGTTGCGCACCCCCAGATAGACCGCGTACGCGAGCAGTACGCCGAGCGCACCGGTGAAGCCGACCAGGAAACTGTTGCGCCGCAGCGGTCGCCCGGGGGTGCCGAAGCGGCCGGCATCGGCACCTACCGGACGTTGCTGCGTCGCGCCGGTCGCCTCGTCGACCCCCGGCGCTGCCCCTGGCGGCTTCGAGTCGTGCCGCTCCCGCTCGGCCGGTCTCGGCTCGGCCTCATCGGGTTCGTGTCGCGCCATCAGGTCTCCCCGTCGGCTGTTCCGGCGGTGCCGCCGGGTCGGAGTGAGCCCACCGGGCCGGCGAGCCGGCGGCCCTGTTCGGCAGGGTAGTGCCGTCGCCTCGTGGTGATGGTGCGGGCACGCTGTCGAGCTGAGGGCGTGGGTGATTCAGCGCGAGCAGCTGCGCGAGTCAGGTCCGCTTGAGCGTTGCGACGAAGGACCGCCAGGTCGACGGGGTGAACGCGAGCACCGGACCCCGGCGGTCCTTGCTGTCCCGGACGGCCACCAGGCCGGGCAGGTTGTCGGCCACCTCCACACAGTCGGTGCTGCCGCTGCGGGTGGCGGTGCGCCAGGTCGCGCCGTTCAGGGCCATGACTTCACCATCTCGTTGAGGAGTGCGATCGACTGCTGGCGGGACAGTGCCTCGTTGCGCACCGTCTCCCAGCGCGCCAACAGGGTAGCCAGATTCGCCTCGTTGTCGGTCGGTGACGCCGTCAGTTGGGTCTCCTGGCTCGCCACCCAGCCACCGTCCGCACCCCTGGCCAGCGAGAACGACCCGTAAAGGCCGACGTGCAGCCCGACGCTGAGCGGTACGACGTGGACGCTCACGCTCGGGCGCTCGGCGCAGGCGATCAGGTGCTCGATCTGGTGTGCCATGAGCGTCCGGAAGCGCTCGTCCCGCCGGTGCAGGATCGCCTCGTCGACGACCGCGACGAGCTGCGGCGGGTCGGGCTGGTCGAGAATGGCCTGCCGGTCCAGCCGGGCGGCCACCCGCTGCTCCACCTCGTCGTCGCTGAGCAGGTCGTCACAACGGATCACCGCGCGGGCGTAGCCCTCGGTCTGGAGCAGCGCGGGGACCAGCGTCGGCTGGAAGACCCGCAGTTGCCGGGCCTGGCGTTCGGCGTCCAGCCAGGGCAGGAACCAGGACGGCTGCCCCTCCCGCTCGGCGATCCGCAGCAGCGACCCCAGCAGGCCGCCGGAGGTCAGCACCTCGTCGGCCCGGGCCAGGAGCTGACGATCGTACGGCCGGGCGCCGGTCTCGACGGCGGAGACCATCGACGCCGAGTAGTGCACCAGTTTCCCGAACTCCTCCTGGCTCAACCCGGCGGTGACGCGTAGCCGGCGTAGCTGGGACCGGATCAGGTCCGCCGTGGTCTGCTCCACACTGCCTCCACAATCGCCGGCCGAGAACCACTCGGCATTCCTCGGCGGCCTCCGGCTCCCGCACCAGGGCCACCACCAGCCTCGATGCCTTCCGACAGTAGTGGTCCCGTCACCACACTGTCAGCCATGCCGGATTCGTTCGTTGCCCGGAGGGCGCGGACGGGTTCAGGCGGGGGCCGCCCGCAATCCCCCTGTGGGCGGCCCTTCCGAACCCGCTCCGGGTGCGGCTGTCGCTGCCCTGGCCACGACAGCCGCATCCGGGAGCCGTCCTCCCGGAGCTTGCTGTGTCAGCTGAGCGCGCGGCCCGACCAGGTCGACCGCCACACACGCCGTTGCGGCCGACGTGGTGCTGCCGTACCGACGGGCAGCCCTGGCCCTGCGGGGCGGCGCGACTGGCTCGCCTGGACCAGACCCCGCCACCACCCCACACCCACCCGCCGATCATGCAGTCATGGCAATTGATTTGTCCGCTGTGGACCGCTTTGTAGCCGCCACAACTGCATGATCGCCGCTGGGGTCGGCTGGGCGGCGTCAGTCGGAGGTGACCTTGCTGGGCTTGGCGGTGCGCTCGTCCGTGGTCGGCTTGGTGGGGCGCTTGCCGTTCTCGCCGGTGCTGGTGATCTTCGTCGGGGTGGCGCCTCGGCCACCCTCGCCGGGAACCGCCGCCACCGTCGGCTCGCCGTCCAGTCCGTCGCTCGCCGTGCCGCCGTCGGCGCTTGTGGGCTCGGCCGCCGGGCGGGCCGGCGCGGGGTCCGCCACGGTGGTGACCGGTTCCGCCACCGGCTTCGTCACCGGACGGGCATCGTCCCCGCCCGGACGGTCACCGGACCGGCCGCCCGCCGCCGGGGCATCGTCGCCGGAGGGTCGAGCACCGTTCGTTGAGACGCCGGTGGGGCGTGCCCCGTTCGTGGCCGGGGCGGCGACCGCGGGTGCGGCCGACGCGGCGGGAGCCGAGGTGGCCTGGAGCCGCAGGCCGAGCAGCTTGCGCTCCAGCTCGTCGGACTCCTGCCGGGACTTCCACGTCTCCTGGCGCAGGTCGGCGAGCTGCTGCTGGGCCTTGGCGATCTCCAACATCACCTGGGCGAGCTGCTGCCGGCTGGCCGCCGCCTCCTGCTGGGTGGCGGCGAGGTGCTGCTGGGTGGTGGCCAGGTGCTGCTGGGTGGTGGCCGCGTACTCCTCGAACTGGCGGCGGGACGCCGCGACGTGCTCGTCGGCCTCGCGCCGTACGGCGGTGACGTGCTCGTCGGCCTCCCGCCGGGTGGTGTCGGCGTACTCGTCGGCGTCGCGCCGGACGGTGGCGACGTACTCGTCGGCCTCGCGTCGCTTCGTGGCCGACTCGGTCTCCGCCTGGCGCAGCAGCTCACCGGCCTGCTCCTCGGCCCGCCCGCGCACCGCGGCGGCCTCCTGCTCGGCGGCCTGGCGGATCTGGTCGGCGCCCTGCTCGATCTCGTTCTTCCGCGCGGTGTACTCGGACTCGAGCTGGGACCGCCGGGTCTCGAAGCCGGACTCCAGCTCGGCGGTACGGGTGCGGATCCGCTCGTCCAGCTCGGCGTTGCGGGTCTTGTACTGCTTCTCGAGCTGATCGCGGCGGGCGGTGAACTCGCGTTCGACGGTGGCCTTGCGCTCGGTCAGTTCCCGGTCGGCCGCCTCGCGGCGGCTGTTCACCTCCTGCTCCACCCCGGCCCGCCAGGCGCCCAGCTCCTGCTGCGCCTGCGCCCGGGCGTGCTGCACGTACGCCTCGGTCTCGCCGCGCATCCGCTGGGCGTACGCCTCGGTCTCGGCGCGGGTGCGCTTGGCCGCCTCGGTCGCCTGGGTGCTCAGCCGCTCGGCCTCCTGGCGGGCCTTGTTACGGGCGGCCCGGCCGGCCTCGGCGGCGTCGTCGATGATCTGCTTGGCCTCCTGCTGGGCCTTGGCATGGGTGGCCCGGCCCGCCTCGGTGGCCTGGTCGACCAGCCGTCGCGCCTCCTGCTGGGCGTTCGCGTGCACCTCTTTGGCGGCGTCGCGCAGCTGGGTCGCCTCCTGCTGGGCGGTGGCGAGCGCCTCGCGGGCCGCGTCGCGCAGCTTGGTCGCCTCCTGCTGGGCCCGACTGTGGATCTCCTTGGCCGCGTCCCGTAGCTGGGTGGCCTCCTGCTGCGCCCGCTCCAGGGCTTCCTGGGCGGCCTTGCGCAGCCGGGCGGCCTCCTCCTTCGCCGACTTCGCGGCGGCCTCCGACTCGGCCCGGCGAGCGGCGGCCTGCCGCTCCTCCTCGGCCCGGCGGGCGGCCAGGGCGATCTCGAAATCCTTGAGCGCGGTGGCCGCCGCGACGCGGGCCTCCTCGATGATGTGCTCGGCGGCGGCCCGCCGGGCCTCGATCTCCTCGTTGGCGGCGGAGAGGATGTCCTCGGCCTGCTCCTCGGCCAGCGTCAGGATCTGCTCCACCCGTGGCCCGAGATGCCGGAAGGCGGCCCGGTCGACGACCCCGACCTGCTTGCGCACCTGGGCGAGGTCACGTTGCAGCACCTCGACCTGACCGGCCAGCTTGTGGATCTGGGTGTACGCCTGTTCCCGTTCGGCCGCGAGCGCGGCGATCTCGTGCTCCGCACGAGCGACGTATCGGTCGACCTGTCGTTTCTCGTACCCCCGCAGGGCGGACTCGAAGCTGGGCTCCGTGGTCACGTCCCCGCCGAGCGCGAACAGTTCCTCGCCGTGCGACATGCCCCCATCCTCACACGCATCAGGCCCTCCTGGGGCGATACGGACGCCGTGGATTGGAGGTACTTCACACGGATCGCAGCGGGTGTGGGACGCATGACGGCGTGAGGTGCCACCGGTGTCCCGGTGTCACCTCACGCCGTAAATCATGCCCCGGTACGGGAGGCGGCTCAGCTGGCCGACTCGGCGGCGACGGGCTTCTCGGAGCCCTCCGCCTTGGTGTCCTCCGCCTTCGTGGCCTCGACCTTGGCGACCACCGCGTCGGCCACCCCCGGCACCAGACCGGCGAGGCCGGCGAGGCTGGAACGGATCTGGACGAGCTGGGCGGTGACGGCATCCTTCTGCCGGGTCAGGTCCTCGACCTCGCGGCTGGCCGCCTGGGTGGTCAGCTCGGCCTCGGTGCGGGCCTCGCTGAGCAGCCGCTGCGACTCGGCGCGCGCCTCGTTGAGCGTCCGCTCAGCCAGGGCCTTGGCCTTCTCCACCGTCTCGGTGGCGTTGCGCTCCGACTCGACCCGGCGGGCCTCGGCGCGCTGCTCGATCTCCTTGGCCCGGTCCTGCGCGGCGCGGGCCCGCTGCTCGGCCTCGTTGACCAGCTTCTGGGTCTGCGCGACCTGGGCGGCGTGCCGCTCCGACTCCTCGCGCTCGGCCTTCTCCCGCCGCTCGGCGAGCTGCAGCTCCAGGGCCTGGAGATCCTTGTCGCGCTTGTCGCGGGCGTCGGTGAGCAGCTTGGTCGCCTCGGCGCGCTTCTCCTCGGCCTCGCGGGCGGCCTTGGCCCGCTGCTGGGTGATCTCGCGCTCGGCGGTGGCCCGCAGGGTGGCGACCTCGCGCTCCACGGTGGACTTCAGTTCGGCGACCTCGTGGGCGGTCACCGTACGCAGCTGCTTGGTCTCCCGATCCGCGTCGGCGCGCAGCGTGTCGGCCTCGCGTCGGGCCTGGACGCGCACCTCGGCGGCCTCGCGCTCGGCGGCGGTGCGGACGTTGCCCGCCTCCCGCTCGGCGGTCGCCTTCATGGCCGCGGCCTCGGCACGCGCCTTGTCGGTGATCTCCCGCGCTTCGAGGCGGGCGGCGGAGAGGATGCCCTCCGACTCGCGCTTGGCCTCGTTGCGGTGATCGTTGGCCTGCTCCTCGGCGAGCCGGAGGATCTGCTCGACACGGGTGCCGAGGCCGGACAGTGTGGGCCGGCTGTTCTCCTCCAGCTGCTTGCTGGTGTCGGTGAGCTTCTGCTCGAGGGCGGTGAGCCGCTGCTCGGACTGCCGGAGCCGGCGCTGCGCGTCGTTGAGCGCCTGCTCGGCGTCGGCGCGGTCCTTGTTGGCCTGGCTCAGCGCGGCGTTGAGCCGGCCGATGAAGTCGTCGACCTGACCGGTGTTGTATCCGCGCAGGCCAACCGTGAAATCTGGCTGCGAGTTCGCGTTATCGAAGAACGCGAGAGGGGAGGACTGCTGCTGGGGCATTGGGACATACTGGCAGACTCCCTGGGGTGCTTCGCAAGAGCGTGCCGCCCTTTGCCGTCCGCATTACATGGTCAACTCCGGGCGGTGGTCGACCACCGGGTCGACAGGCGATCTTGCCAGCTCCGGGGCGAGCCGGATGGCACGGAGCGTGACGTGGAAAAGGGCCGTGGCGGGATCACGCACGGCCCCTTTGTTTCCGCGTCGCTCTGTCACACGAATGGGTGTCGGGCCGCCCGTGTGGAAAGCCAATCGGCGATCACCGAATGGCCACCGGCGCCTCGGCCGTCAGGTCAGTGTCCACGGAACCGGTTGATGGCCTCGACGTGGCGGTCGCGCAGCTCCGGGTCGCGTACGCCGAGTCCGTCCGCAGGGGCCAGACAGCGCACGCCGACCTTGCCCTGGTGGGCGTTGCGGTGCACCTCGTACGCGGCCTGGCCGGTCCGCTCCAGCGGGTACGTCCTCGACACGGTGGGGTGGATCCTCCCCAGCGCCACCAGCCGGTTGGCCTCCCACGCCTCGCGGTAGTTGGCGAAGTGGCTGCCCACGATCCGCTTGAGGTGCATCCAGAGGTAGCGGTTGTCGTACTGGTGCAGGAAGCCGCTGGTGGACGCGCAGGTGACGACGGTGCCACCGCGCTTGGCGACGTAGACGCTGGCGCCGAAGGTCTCCCGGCCCGGGTGTTCGAAGACGATGTCCGGGTCCTCGCCGCCGGTCAGTTCCCGGATCCGCTCGCCGAAGCGACGCCACTCGTCCGGATTCTGGGTCTCCTCGTCCGACCAGAACCGGAAGCCCTCGGCGGAGCGGTCGATGACCAGCTCGGCGCCCATCCGTCGGCACAGCTCCGCCTTCTCCGCGGAGGAGACGACACAGACCGGAATGGCGCCGCCGTTGAGCGCCAGCTGGGTGGCGTAGCCGCCCAGCCCGCCCGAGGCGCCCCAGATCAGCACCACGTCGCCCTGCTTCATGTTCGCGCCGTGGTGCGACACCAACTGCCGGTACGCGGTCGAGTTGACCAGCCCGGGGCTGGCCGCCTCCTCCCAGCTCAGGTGCGCCGGCTTGGGCATCAGCTGGTTGGCCTTGACCACGGCCAGCTCGGCCAGGCCACCGAAGTTGGTCTCGAACCCCCAGATCCGTTGCTGCGGGTCGAGCATCGTGTCGTCGTGACCGGCCGCGTCCTCCAGCTCGACCGACAGACAGTGGGCCACCACCTCGTCGCCCGGACGCCAGCGGCTCACCCCGGCACCGACCCGTAGCACCACTCCCGCCGCGTCGGAACCGACCACGTGGTACGGCAGGTCGTGCCGACGGGCCAGCTCGGAGGTGCGGCCGTAGCGGGTGAGAAACCTGAAGGTGGACAGCGGCTCGAAGATGCTGGTCCAGACGGTGTTGTAGTTGATGGCGCTGGCCATCACCGCGACGAGCGCCTCTCCCGGGCCGAGTTCCGGCGTCGGCACCTCCTGCAGGTGCAGGGCCTTGCGGGGGTCCTTGTCCCGGGTGGCCATGCCGTCGAACATCCCGGTCTCCTCGGCCCGGACGACCACGCCCCGGTAGCTCTCCGGTACCGGCAGTCCGGCGACGCCGGCCAACTCGCGCGCCGGGTCGGCCGACCCGTCCGCGGCCATGATGGCTTCGAGAATCTCCTGCACGGTGACCTCCGGTTCTCGCCGCGTCAGCGGCGGTCCTGGGGCTGCCCTCGTCGACGCCGTTCGGCGGCCGTCACCATGTCGGCCGCCACCACACACCGCGCCACGGGCTACCTGTGAGGCCGGAGGTTACTGAACGGTAGCTAAGGCTGGAAGCCTCCTGTGAGAAAGTGCATCGGCCACTGCGCGGAGGTGCGTGCCTGCCCGGGCAAGCGCACACCTCCGTGCTCGCGGCTCGTCGGGTCGGGTGGGCGCGGGTCGGGTCAGTGGGACGCGGCCGGTTGCACCAGTTCGATCAATACGCCGCCGGCGTCCTTCGGGTGCACGAAGTTGATCCGGGAGTCGGCGGTGCCGCGCTTCGGGGTCTCGTAGAGCAGCCGCACGCCACGCTCGCGCAGCGCCGCGCAGGCCGCGTCGATGTCGGCCACCGTGTACGCCACCTGCTGAACGCCCGGGCCGTTGCGGTCCAGGAACTTCGCGATCGTCGACTGCGGGGTCAGCGGCGCGAGCAGTTGCACACAACCACCCTCGGCGCTCGGCCCGACCGTCAACATCGCCTCCCGGACACCCTGCTCGGTGTTGGTCTCGGTGTGCACGCAGCGCATCCCGAACGTGCGCTGATAGAAGTCGATGGCGACGTCGAGGTCGGGCACCGCGATCCCGACATGGTCGATGCGGCGCAGGCCGATGTCTGTGACATAGTCGGCAGCGGGCTCGGCGGGGGAGTTCTCAGGCATGACGTTAGTCTGGCCGAACATTCGTTAAGGCGTACAGTGCGGCATCCCCTCGGAGGCAGGTATGGCTTCGGTGATCGTCAGCGGCGCGCGGACCCCGATGGGGCGCCTGCTGGGCAACCTCAAGGACCTACCGGCGACCAAACTCGGCGGCATCGCCATCTCCGCCGCGCTCGAACGGGCGGGAGTCGCACCCGACCAGGTGCAGTACGTGATCATGGGCCAGGTGCTCCAGGCCGGCACCGGGCAGATCCCCGCCCGGCAGGCGGCCGTCGAGGCCGGCATCCCGATGTCCGTGCCGGCCCTGACGATCAACAAGGTCTGCCTCTCCGGTCTCGACGCGATCGCCCTGGCCGACCAGCTGATCCGGGCCGGCGAGTTCGACATCGTGGTGGCCGGCGGCATGGAGTCGATGACCAACGCCCCGCACCTGATGCTCGGCCAGCGTGCCGGCTACAAGTACGGCGACGTGGTGATCAAGGACCACATGGCGCTCGACGGGCTGACCGACGCCTGGGACTGCTGCTCGATGGGCGAGTCCACCGAGCGGCACGGCAGCGCCCGCGGCATCACCCGCCAGGAGCAGGACGAGTTCGCGGCCGGCAGCCACCAGCGTGCCGCCGCCGCCCAGAAGAACGGCCACTTCGCCGAGGAGATCACCCCGGTGGTCATCCCGCAGCGCAAGGGTGACCCGCTGGTGATCAGCGAGGACGAGGGCATCCGGCCGGACACCACCGCGGAGTCCCTGGCCAAGCTCCGTCCGGCGTTCACCTCCGACGGCACCATCACCGCCGGCAGTTCCTCGCCGATCTCCGACGGCGCCGCCGCCGTGGTGGTGATGAGCAAGGCGAAGGCCAAGGAGCTGGGTCTGGCCTGGCTGGCCGAGGTGGGTGCGCACGGAAACGTGGCGGGTCCGGACAACTCCCTGCACTCGCAGCCGTCCAACGCCATCCAGCACGCCCTGCGCAAGGGTGGCCTGGCCGTCTCCGACCTCGACCTGATCGAGATCAACGAGGCGTTCGCCCAGGTGGGCATCCAGTCGATCCGTGACCTCGGGGTCAGCCCGGACAAGGTCAACGTCAACGGCGGTGCGATCGCGCTCGGCCACCCGATCGGCATGTCCGGCGCCCGGCTCGTGCTCACCCTCGCGTTGGAGCTCAAGCGGCGCGGCGGCGGCACCGGCGCGGCCGCGCTGTGCGGCGGCGGGGGCCAGGGCGACGCGCTGATCATCCATGTGCCCGACCCCAGCGAAACCGATCTGTGAGCGAGTCGGACACCCACGTCCCGGCGGCGGCCACCGGTTCGGTGCGCCGCAGCCGGGACGTACCGATGCTCGTCGAACGGGCCCGCGACGGTGACCCCCGCGCGGTCGCCCGGCTGATCACCCTGGTCGAGTCGGGCGACGGGACCGTGCCGGCCATCGCCGCGGCGCTCGCCCCGTACACCGGACGGGCCCAGGTGGTGGGCCTGACCGGCTCGCCGGGGGTGGGCAAGTCCACCACCACCAACGAGCTGGTCCGGGCCCTGCGGGCGCACGGTCACCGGGTGGGGGTGCTGGCCATCGACCCGTCCAGCCCGTTCACCGGCGGTGCGATCCTCGGTGACCGGGTGCGGATGCAGGACCATGCCACCGACCCGGGCGTCTACATCCGCTCGATGTCCAGCCGGGGGCATCTCGGTGGGTTGTCGGCGGCCACCCCGCAGGCGGTGCGGGTGCTGGAGGGCGCCGGTTGCGACGTGGTGCTCGTGGAGACCGTCGGCGTCGGGCAGGCGGAGGTCGAGGTGGCCTCCCTGGCCGACACCACGCTGGTGCTGCTCGCGCCCGGAATGGGCGACGCGATCCAGGCGGTGAAGGCCGGCATCCTGGAGATCGCCGACGTCTTCGTGGTCAACAAGGCCGACCGGGACGGCGCCGACGCCACGGTCCGCGACATCCAGGGCATGATCGCCCTCGGCGAGCGTGGGCCGGGCCAGTGGCGTCCGCAGGTGGTGCGGACGATCGCCGCGCGCGGCGAGGGCATCGACGACGTCGCCGCCGCGATCGACAAGCACCGCGCCTGGCTGGTCGAGCACGACGAGCTGCGCCGGCGGCGCGAGGCACGGGCCGCCGCCGAGGTCGAGGCGATCGCGCTGGGCGTGCTCCGCGCCCGGATCGGCTCGCTGCGCGACGGTACGCAGCTGCCCGCGCTCGCCGCCGAGGTGGCGGCCGGTGCCACCGATCCGTACGCGGCGGCCGAGGCGTTGCTCGCTCAGCTCTCCGGGTAACCGCGTCCACTGCGGACCGTCGGAGACGGTTAGGCTCGCACCGCCGCGCGGTTGCGCGGCTGCCGCGACGGCCGCTGGGGGACGTATGGATCACGAGATGACGCAGGAGCTGGCGATGACGCCGGACGCGGTGGCGGGCGGGCGCACCCACATCTCGGACGAGGTGGTGGAGAAGATCGCGGTGGCGGCGGCGAAGTCGGTGCCGGGCGTGGTCGAGCTGGGTGGCGACATCGCCCGGTTCTTCAACGCGGTGCTCGACCGGGTGGGGCTCGACCAGGTCGGTGACGCGCGGCGGGGGTGCTCGGCGCACGTGACGAACGGCGGTGCCGTGATCAACCTGGTGCTCGTGACCGACGCCGGGCATCCGGTGCCCGAGGTGACCACGGCGGTGCGGGTCGCGGTGACCAGGGCGGTGGAGGCGTACGGGCTGCGGGTCGACGAGATCAACATCCGGGTGGACGACGTGGCCATCGACGGTCCCGCCGGCTGAGTTCGCGCAGCTCGGGTTACCGGCCGGTACGAACTACCTTATCGATCGTTCAGGTAGGGGCTCTACACTCGATGCAGTCGAGGACTCGAGGAGGAGCCCGGGGATGAACGCCGACGACATCGCGGCCGGGCGGGCCCGCTGGCAGGCCCGCTACGACTCCGCGCGCAAGCGGGACGCCGACTTCACCACGCTCTCCGGGATGCCCGTCGAGCCGGTCTACGGTCCGCCGGAGGGCGTCGCGTACCCGGGCTTCGAGCGGATCGGCTGGCCCGGGGAGTTCCCCTACACCCGGGGTCTGCACCCGACCGGCTACCGGGGGCGGACCTGGACCATCCGCCAGTTCGCCGGGTTCGGCAACGCCCGGCAGACGAACGAGCGCTACAAGATGATCCTGGGCGCCGGTGGCGGCGGGCTCTCGGTCGCCTTCGACATGCCCACCCTGATGGGGCGCGACTCCGACGACCCGCAGTCGCTCGGCGAGGTGGGCCACTGCGGGGTGGCGGTGGACAGCGCCGCCGACATGGAGGCGCTCTTCGACGGCATCGACCTGGCCGGGGTCACCACGAGCATGACCATCTCCGGCCCGGCGGTGCCGGTGTTCTGCATGTACCTGGTCGCCGCCGAGCGTCAGGGCGCCGACCTGTCGAGCCTCGACGGGACGTTGCAGACCGACATCTTCAAGGAGTACATCGCGCAGAAGGAGTGGCTGTTCGACCCGGAGCCGCACCTGCGCCTGATCGGCGACCTGATGGAGTACTGCGCGGCCGAGATCCCGCGCTACAAGCCGCTGTCGGTCTCCGGGTACCACATCCGGGAGGCCGGCTCGACGGCCGCGCAGGAGCTGGCGTACACGTTGGCCGACGGCTTCGGCTACGTCGAACTGGGGCTGTCGCGCGGGCTCGACGTCAACGTCTTCGCCCCGGGGCTGAGCTTCTTCTTCGACTCGCACGTCGACTTCTTCGAGGAGATCGCCAAGTTCCGGGCCGCCCGCCGGATCTGGGCCCGCTGGTTGCGTGACGTCTACGGCGCCACCAGTGAGAAGGCGCTGTGGCTGCGTTTCCACACCCAGACCGCCGGCGTGTCGCTGACCGCGCAGCAGCCGGTCAACAACGTGGTACGCACCGCCGTCGAGGCGCTCGCCGCGGTGCTCGGTGGCACCAACTCGCTGCACACCAACGCCCTGGACGAGACCCTCGCCCTGCCCACCGACTCCTCCGCCGAGATCGCCCTGCGTACCCAGCAGGTGCTGATGGAGGAGATCGGGGTGACGAACGTGGCCGACCCGCTGGGCGGCTCCTGGTACGTCGAGGCGCTGACCGACCGGATCGAGGCCGAGGCGGAGAAGATCTTCGACCGGATCCGGGCGCTCGGTGGCGACGGACCGCACCAGATCGGGCCGATGACCTCCGGGATCCTGCGGGGCATCGAGGACGGCTGGTTCACCGGACAGATCGCCGAGGCCGCGTTCGCGTACCAGCAGGCGCTGGAGAAGGGCGACAAGAAGATCGTCGGCGTCAACTGCCACACCGGTACGGTCGCCAAGGAGTTGGAGATCCTGCGTATCTCGCACGAGGTGGAGGTGGAACAGCGCCGGACGCTGGCCGAGCGCAAGCGCGCCCGGGACGAGGGCCGGGTACGTGCCGCGGTCGAGGCGATGGTGGCGGTGAGCCGTACCGGGGGGAACATGATCCCGGCGATGCTTGACGCCGTCCGGGCGGAGGCGACGCTGGGCGAGATCTGCGACGCGTTGCGGGCCGAATGGGGCGTTTACCGCGAGCCCGCACGGTTCTGACCTTCGGCCCACCAGGGCGGTTGGGCAGGGGTGACAGTGGCAACTGCGCGGGCCGAGGCTGATCCGAGTTCGGCGGGCTGCGTGCGAGACTAGACAACCATGAGCGACCCACGGATCACCTCGTCGATCTTCACCCGCGGCGCGGTCGACCTCAGCGCGCTGCGCACCCCTGCCCCCAGTTCCACACCGGCTCCGGTCCAGGCCGGCCCGCCCGCCGGGGCACCCGGCGGCGCCGTCGGCGGGGTCACCGTCATCGACGTGACCGAGGCGACCTTCCAGTCCGAGGTCCTGGAGCGCTCGCTGACCACACCCGTCGTGATCGACTTCTGGGCCGAGTGGTGTCAGCCCTGCAAGCAACTCTCCCCGGTGCTGGAACGGCTGGCGGTGGAGGGTGGCGGCGCCTGGGTGCTCGCCAAGGTCGACGTGGACGCCAACCCGAGGCTCGCGCAGATGTTCCGGGTCCAGGGCATCCCGATGGTGTACGCGGTGGTCGGCGGGCAGCCCGTCGACGCCTTCTCCGGCGTGGTGCCCGAGGCGCAGCTGCGGCAGTGGATCCAGGCCGTGCTCAAGGCCGGCGGGGTGAGCGTGGCCGAGCCGGAGGATCCACGGCTCGACGAGGCGGACGACGCGCTGATGAGCGGCGACCTGGACGCCGCCGAGCAGGCGTACCGGAAGATCCTCGCCGAAACCCCGGCGGACGCCGCCGCCGAGGCCGGGCTGGCCCAGGTGGGACTCGCCCGCCGGGTGGCCGGCGCCGACCCGCAGGCCGCGCTCACCGCCGCGGCGGCCAAACCCGACGACGTCGACGCCCAACTGCTCGCCGCCGACATCGAGGTGCTCAGCGGTCTGGCCGATCAGGCGTACCAGCGCCTGGTCGGGTTGGTCCGCCGCACCGCGGGTGACGACCGGGAGAAGGTACGCCAGCACCTGGTCGGCCTGTTCGCCATCGCCGGCCCGGACGACCCCGCCGTCGCCTCGGCCCGCCGGGCCTTGGCCAGCGCCCTGTTCTGAGTACCTGCCACGCCAGCGCGGGCCGGCGTGTCGCCGGCCCGCCTCCACACCAAGAGGACGGGAGCTTAGGTGAGCGCGAGGAGTGAGCTTGCGAGCCCCGCAGTCGCGAACGAAGGCGGCCCATGATGCGCCGGATCGCCGTCCTCGACGCGCCGAGCAACCTCGGCCTGCGCCCGCCCACGCCCACCTCCGTTCCCGGCTGCGGGAAGGCGCCCGGCGCGCTCCGGGACCAGGGGTTGCTACCCCGGTTGCGGGCCCGCGACGCGGGTTGCCTGACCCCGCCCCGCTACGACGCCGGTGACTGGCGACCGGGCGACGGCGTCTGTCACGCGCGGGAGATCGCCGACTACTCGGCGGCACTGGCCGACCGGATCGGCGCGATCATCGACCGGGGCGAGTTTCCCGTGGTCCTCGGCGGTGACTGCTCGATCCTGCTCGGCTCGGCGCTGGCCATGCACCGGCTCGGCGAGGCGGTGGGTGGCCGGATCGGGCTGGTCTTCGTCGACGGCCACTCCGACTTCCGGCACCCCGGGAACGCGTCGTACGTGGGTGCGGCGGCGGGTGAGGATCTCGCCCTGGTCACCGGCCGTGGCCAGGCCGACCTGGCGGGCATCGAGGGACGGCGACCCTACTTCCGGGACGTCGACGTGGTGGTGCTCGGCATCCGTGCCCAGGACGAGTACCGGCTCGACCTGCAGGCCGCCGGGATCATCACCCGGCCGGTGCCGGCGCTGCGCGCCGAGGGTGCGGCGCGTACCGCCCAGTGGGCGCACGAGCAACTGGCCGACTGCGCCGGCTACTGGGTGCACGTCGACGTGGACGTGCTCGACCCCGCCGTGATGCCGGCGGTCGACGCGCCCGATCCCGGTGGCATCGCCTTCGCCGAGCTGGAGATCCTGCTCGCCGGTCTGGTCGACACCCCGCACTGCCTCGGCGTCGAGCTGACCGTCTTCGACCCCGACTACGACCCGGACGGCGCGTACGCCGCGGAGATCGTCAACACCGTGGTGTCCGGCCTGCGGCCGGTGACCGCCCCCGGCTCGGCGCCACCTCGGCTGCGTCCCGAGGAGAGGCTCCGTCCCACCCCCGGCCCGCGCCGGGGCCTCGATCAACCCGGCCCACCGGACGCACCGGCGCCGGTCGACCGCGGTCAGGCCGACGACCATCGCCACAGCGACGGTCGCCGGAGTGGCGGTGGCGTGGGCGGTGGCGGCGGCACGGACGGCGGCGGCGCGGGCGACGGCAGTGGCGGTGTGGGTGGCGGCGGTGACCCGGTCGGTGGTGGCCTGGCTGATCATGGCTTGGCCGATGGTGGTGTAGCCGATGGTGACCTGGGCGGCACCGCTTTCTCGACGGGGGGCACTCGTCCGGCGACCGCCACCGGCGGGCCGGCCGCCTGACAGAGCGCCGCCGTCTCATCCCGCCGCCGTTCCGGACAACTTCAGAGTTGTTGCTGCCTGGAGGCCTCGCTGACCCAGCAACAACCCCGAAGTTGCTTGTCGGAGAGCGGGGCGGGGGATCAGCGGCGGTGGGGGGCTGAGGGGGTTAGTCGGCCAGGGCACGTAGGAAGCGCTCGGCGATCGGTACCGCGGTGCCGCTGCCGGAGCCGCCCTTCTCGACGAAGACGGCGAACGCGACGTCGCCCTGCCAGCCGACGAACCAGGCGTGGGTGTTCTCCGGGTTGTCGTCGTACTCGGCGGTGCCGGTCTTGCCGTGCACCGGCTCACCCGGCACGTCCCGCAGGGCGGTCCCGGAGCCGCTGGTGACCACCTCGCGCATCATCTCCTGGACCGCCGTCACCGCCTCGGGCGGCAACTGCGGTCCGGGCCCGGGTGCCGAGGCCGGCGCCGGATCGAGCAGCAGCTTCGGCGGGACGAACTGACCCCTGGCGACGGCGGCGGTCGCCGCCGCCATGGCCAGCGGGCTGACCACGGTGGTGCCCTGGCCGATCGCCGCGGCGGCCTGTTCGGTGGCACCGCCGTTGGCGGAGACCTTGCCGGTGAAGGCGTCCAGGCCCAGGTCTCCCCACTCGCCTTCCAGACCGAGGGTGCGTCCGGCGGCGGCCAGGCCGTCCGCGCCCAGCTGGGGAGCGAGCGCGGCGAAGGCGGTGTTGCACGACTTGGCGAAGTCGGTGCGGAACGGCACCTCGCCGAGGGCGAAGTCGTCGGAGTTCTTGAAGGCGCGCCCGTCCACGACGAACCGCTTCGGGCAGGCGACGGTGGTGTCGGGGGTGACCGCGCCGCGCTCGATCAGCCCGAACGCGCTGACCATCTTGAAGGTCGAACCGGGTGGCACCTGGGCGGTGAAGGCCAGGTTCTCCCCGGTGGCGCCGGGCCCGTTGGCGGCGGCGAGCACGGCACCGTCGGTGATCCGAACGGCCACCAGGGCGGCCCGCCGGCGTTCCGCGCGCAGCGCCCGGTCCGCGGCGTTCTGGGTGGCCACGTCGAGGGTGGTGCGAACCGGCTGGCCGGGCTGGGGTTCGCTGCGGAACACCTCGGTGCCGGTCGACTCGACGGTGCCGTCGGGCCCGGCCCGGTTGATGACGACGGCCAGGCCCGGTACGCCGCGCAACCGTTCGTCCCAGCGGCCCTGCAACCCACCGTGACCGACGAGGTCGCCAGGGGAGTAGCGGTCGGGATGGTTGGCGAGATCCTCGGCGTACGCGGGGTCGACGGTGCCGAGCACCGCCCGGGCGAACTCGCGGGTGGGTGCGAGGTCCAGCTTGTCGGTCGGGAACTTCGTCCCGGACAGCGGGTAGATGCGGGACTTGATCTGTCGGTACGCCTCGTCACGCAGGGTGACCACCTCGACGAACGCGTCCGGTTTCGCCTCCTTCAGCCGCTTCGGCAGGTCCGACAGGTCGACCGGCGGGGTGATCGCCGGCCGGATCGCGCGGAACGCGCTGTCCAGTTCGCGGATCATGGCCTTGACGTCGGTCACCTCGTTTGGCTGCAACCCCACCCGGACCACGTCGCGGGGCGCCACGATCGGCTCACCGGCACCGTCGAGCACGGTGGCCCGGGTGGCCCGATCCCGCCGCAGGCCCAGCCGATCGCCGCGGGTCAGCTGTTCCTGGACGATCTGCGGCTCCCAGATGACCTGCCACTGGTCGTCGCGGCCCTGGGTCAGCCGCACCGGCCGGTCGTACGCCCACCTCGTCCCGCCCGGAAGCGTCCACTCCGCCCGGACGCTGGCGGTGGCGGTGTTCTGGACGACCTCGGGGTCGCCCTGGCGGGTCAGCGTGAGCGGCGCGTCGACGAGTTCGCCGGAAAGCTCCCGGATCTCCTGTACGACGGTGCCGGCGGAGATCTTCGCACCGGTCGGGTCGACAAAGCCGACCGCGTTCAGGTCGCCCTTACGCCAACCCTCCAGGAAGGCGTCGACGGTGCCCTGCGGGCCGTCCTCACCGGAGCAGGCGACCAGGCCGGCCGCTACGACCAGGCAGGTGGCGGCGACGGCCAGTGGCGACCGCCTGCGGCGGTGTCGGCGCGGAACGAACATCTGTGCTTCCTCCAGGTCGGCTGCTCCGCACGCTAGTACGCCGGGGGGCCGGCCACTGCCCCGCTGGTCCTGGCCAGGCGAAAAGACGGTCTCGTGACGGTGTGATGAACAACATCAGGCGGGGTACTCCGAACCCGGTCGAACCTCGTACCGCAAGGGGTGAAAGGACGGCGTCGGAGATCCGGACGTCCGGCCGGTGGTCCGCCGACGGAAGTACCGATCGGTCGGCCTAGGCTTGGCGGCAGAGTGACCCACAGCGTTGTGGGTCGAGGGGAGTGGCACCGATGGACCGGCGTCCGGCGATCAAACCGGAACCCGACCTCCGGCAGGTTGACACCGGCCGGGACGACAGTTTCGACACGGCGACCGACGGTGACGGGTTCGGTCGGCTAGACACAGGCGCGACCGGAATGACCGGTTCGAGCATCGACACCCTCTACGATCTGGGACTGCCGCCGGAGGCGCTCGCCGACGACGCGGAGGACTCCGAGTTCGACGAGCCGGTGCCCAACGCCGAGCGACTCGTGGCCCAGGCCGTGTCGCTTGCCGGCGACGACCACGACGCGGCGACCCTGGTGGGCAGGTTCTGGCGGTTCGCGCCGGACGAGGAGCTGATCGGGTTCACTGCCGAGGAGATGCTCGACGCCGCCCGTGCGCACCGGGAGCTGGCCCGGCAGCGGGTGCCGGGCGAGTTGAAGCTGCGGATCCACTCACCCGACGCGGAGCAGCACCACAGCGTCATCGAGATCGTCACCGACGACATGCCGTTCCTGGTCGATTCGGTGACCGCCCTGCTCAACACCCATCACCTGGACGTCCACCTGCTCGTGCACCCGCTGGTCGTGGTGCGTCGGGAGCCGTTGGGGCGGCTGGTCGAGGTTGCCGCCGACGTGGAACCGGACGACGCGATCTCCGGTGACCTGGTCGAGAGCTGGATGCGGATCGAGATCGACCCGGTCCGCGACCCGGAGGAGCGGGACAAGCTGCGCCGGGAGTTGCAGCGGGTGCTGACCGACGTGCGGGAGGCCGTCGAGGACTGGCCGAAGATGCGCCAGCGCGCCCTCGCCCTGGCCGACGAGTTGGCCGCCGCGCGGACCAGCGACAACCGGCCACCGGTGCCGGAGAAGGACATCACCGACTCGGTCGAGCTGCTGCGCTGGCTCGCGCACGACCACTTCACCTTCCTCGGCTACCGGGAGTACCGGCTGGTGCCGAACGCGGCGGCGGACGGGCCGGCGTTGGAGGCGGTGCTCGGCACCGGGCTGGGCATCCTGCGCCAGGACTCGCCGGAGGCGCGGGCGCTGTCCTCGATGACGCCCGAGGCGCACGAGAAGGTCACCGAGAAGCGCCTGTTGATCATCACCAAGGCGAACTCGCGGGCCACCGTGCACCGTTCGGCGTACCTCGACTACATCGGCTTCAAGATCTTCGACGAGAACGGCGAGGTGGTGGGCGAGCGCCGTTTTCTCGGCCTGTTCTCCACCGCCGCGTACCGGACCAGCGTCCAGGAGCTGCCGGTGGTCCGGCGCAAGGTCGCCGAGGTGCTGGACCGGTCGGGCCTGAGCCTGCGCAGCCACTCCGGCAAGGATCTGATGCAGATCCTGGAGACGTACCCGCGCGACGAGCTGTTCCAGATCAAGACCGACGACCTGTACCACGCGGTCATCGGGGTGCTGCGGATGGCCGGTCGCCGGCAGTTGCGGGTCTTCCTGCGCCGGGACGCGTACGGGCGGTTCATCTCCTGTCTGATCTATCTGCCCCGGGACCGGTTCACCACCCAGAACCGGCTGCGGATGCAGGACATCCTGCTGCGTGAGCTGAACGGTGTCGGGGTGGACTACACCACCCGGGTGACCGAGTCGATGCTGGCCCGGGTGCACTTCATCGTGCGTACCGATCCGATGAGCCCGCCCGGTGACATCGACGCCGACCTGCTGGCCGAGGAGTTGGCCGACGCCACCCGCTTGTGGGACGACGACTACCGGCTGGTGCTGGAGCGCAAGCTCGGCGACGAGCAGGCCAAGCACCTGTTCGGCCGGTACGCCGACGCGTTCCCGGAGGGCTACAAGGACGGGCACACGCCGTACGAGGCGATGAAGGACCTGGCCAAGCTGGAGCTGCTGGAGGAGCCCGGCCAGCTGGAGATGCACCTGTTCCGCAAGCAGTTGGCGCCGCGTGCCGGTGGCCGGGGTCCGGACGTCGACGAGTCGATGGACGTGCGGTTCAAGGTGTACCGCTACGGCGAGCCGATGATGCTCTCGGCGGTGCTGCCGGTGCTGCACTCGCTCGGCGTGAAGGTGGTCGACGAGCACCCGTACGAGGTGGAGCGGGTCGACGGCCGGATCTGGCTGTACGACTTCGGGCTACGACTACCCGAGGGGCACCAGCAACTGGCCGAGGTGCGCCCGCACGTGGAGAACGCCTTCGCGGCGGCGTGGCGGGGCGAGGCCGAGGTGGACCGCTTCAACGAGCTGGTCCTGCTCGCCGGGCTGACCTGGCGTCAGGTGGTGGTGCTGCGGGCGTACGCGAAGTATCTGCGGCAGACCGGCACGGTGTTCTCGCAGGACTACATGGAGTCGACCTTCATCGCGTACCCGCACCTGGCCACGCTGCTGGTGCAGCTGTTCGAGGCGCGGTTCGAGCCGGGCCCGGTCGCTGCCGAGCAGCGCCAGCGACGTGGTGCCGAGCTGGTGGCCGAGATCCGTACCGCGCTCGACGACGTGGCCAGCCTGGACCAGGACCGGATCCTGCGCTCGTACCTCTCGTTGATCCAGGCCACCCTGCGGACCAGCTTCTACCAGCGGCCGGTGGGTGGGCGACCGAAGCCGTACGTGGCGTTCAAGCTCGATCCGCAGGCGATCCCCGAGCTGCCCGCGCCCCGACCGAAGTTCGAGATCTTCGTGTACTCGCCCCGGTTCGAGGGTGTGCACCTGCGGTTCGGGCCGGTGGCCCGGGGCGGCCTGCGCTGGTCCGACCGGCGGGAGGACTTCCGTACCGAGGTGCTCGGCCTGGTCAAGGCGCAGATGGTGAAGAACGCCGTCATCGTGCCGGTGGGTGCCAAGGGCGGCTTCGTGCTCAAGCAGAAGCCGGGTGACCGGGACGAGGCGGTGACCTGCTACCAGGAGTTCGTCTCGGCGCTGCTGGACGTCACCGACAACATCGTGGCCGGCGAGATCGTGCCGCCCGACGACGTGGTCCGCCATGACGGTGACGATCCGTACATGGTGGTGGCGGCGGACAAGGGCACCGCGACCTTCTCCGACACCGCCAACGAGATCTCGACCGCGCACAACTTCTGGCTGGGCGACGCCTTCGCCTCCGGCGGCTCGGCCGGCTACGACCACAAGAAGATGGGCATCACCGCCCGGGGCGCGTGGGAGTCGGTCAAGCGGCACTTCCGGGAGATGGGGCACGACACCCAGAGCCAGGATTTCACCGTGGCCGGAGTCGGCGACATGTCCGGTGACGTGTTCGGCAACGGCATGCTGCTGTCGGAGCACATCCGGCTGGTGGCCGCCTTCGACCACCGGCACATCTTCCTGGACCCGGATCCGGACCCGGCCACCTCGTACGCGGAACGGAAGCGGCTGTTCGAACTGACCCGGTCCACGTGGGAGGACTACAACGCCGAGCTGATCTCCGCGGGGGGCGGGATCCACCCGCGTACGGCGAAGTCGGTGCCGATCTCACCACAGGTCCGTGCCGTGCTCGGGCTCGACGACGACGTCGACCAGTTGAGCCCGCAGGAGCTGATGAAGGCCATCCTCACCGCGCCTGTCGATCTGTTCTGGAACGGCGGCATCGGTACCTACGTCAAGGCGTCCAGCGAGACCAACGCCCAGGTCGGCGACAAGTCCAACGACGCGATCCGGGTGGATGGTCGCAGCCTGCGCTGCCGGGTGGTCGGTGAGGGTGGCAACCTCGGCTTCACCCAGCACGGCCGGATCGAGTACGCCCAGGCGGGTGGCCGGATGTACACCGACTTCATCGACAACGCGGCCGGGGTGGACTGCTCCGACCACGAGGTGAACATCAAGATCCTGCTGAACACCGCGGTCGCCGACGGCGAGCTGACCATTCCCGAGCGGGACGAATTGCTCGCCCGGATGACCGACGAGGTCGCGGAGCTGGTCCTGCGGGACAACTACGACCAGGCTCGGGCGATCAACAACTCCCAGGCGCAGGCCACCTCGCTGCTCCCGGTGCACCGCCGGATGATCACAGAGCTGGAACGCGCCGGAGTGCTGAACCGGTCGCTGGAGGCGCTGCCGCCGGACGAGGAACTGGCGGTACGCACCGAGTCCGGGCTGACCGCGCCGGAGTTCGCCGTGCTGTTGGCGTACGTGAAGATCGCCCTGGAGAAGGAGATCCTCACCGACGCGCTGCCCGACGAGGAGTGGACCGGCGAGGTGCTGGTCAACTACTTCCCGACGCCGATGCGGCAGCGGTTCGCCGACCGGATGGACCGGCACCGGTTGCGTCGCGACATCGTGACCACGGTGCTGGTCAACGAGGCGATCAACCGGGGTGGGATCTCGTTCGTCTTCCGGGTGGTGGAGGAGACCGCCGCAACGGCGGCGGACGTGATCCGGGCGTACGTGGTGGTCCGTGAGGTCTTCGGACTGCGCGAGCTGTGGGACGCGGTCGAGGCGCTGGACAACCGGATCGATCCGGAGTTGCAGACGAACGTCTATCTGGACACCCGACGCCTGCTCGACCGGGCGGTCCGGTGGCTGGTGACCAACCGCCGCTCGCCGATCGACGTGCCGGCGGAGATCGCCCGGCTGCGGGACGGGGTCGCCCGGCTGCTGCCCGGGATGGAGACGCTCTTCTACGGCAGCGAGCGCGAGTCGATCGCGGCCCACATCGACTCCATGACCGAGCGTGGGGTGCCGCGTGAGCTGGCCGAGCGCAGTACCCGACTGATGTACAGCTTCGGTCTGCTGGACGTGGTGGAGACCGCCGCGAGCACCGGACGGGACGTCGGCGAGGTCGCCTCGGTCTACTTCGTGCTCTCCGACCGGTTCCGGGTGGACTCGTTGCTGTCGAAGATCTCCCTGCTGCCGCGCGAGGACCGGTGGCAGACGCTGGCGCGGATGGCGTTGCGGTACGACCTGTACGCCGCGCTCGCCGCGCTCACCGCGGAGGTGCTGGACTCCACGCCGGGCGACCTGCCGCCGCAGGAGCGGGTACAGCAGTGGGAGCAGTCGAACGCCACGTCGATCCACCGCGCCGAACGGGCGATGGGCGAGTTCGACGAGTCCCGCGCGGACCTGGCGGCCCTGTCGGTGCTGCTGCGCCAGATCCGCACCCTGGTCCGCACCTCCGCCGCCAACTGACCGCCCCGCCCTTCGCGATCATGCAGTTGTGGCGCCCCGAACGCGTGGACACACGGCCTTCGTTCGGTGCCACAACTGCATGATCGGCGGGGTGGTCAGGGCAGCAGGGTGGCGAAGACGATCACGTTGTCGGGATAGTCGCCGGTGGCCTCGTCGAACTGGCCGCCGCAGGTGACGACCCGCAGGCCCGGACGGTCGCTGGGGCCGTACACCTGCTCGGTGGGGAAGGCGTCCTTCGGGTACGAGGCCACCGAGTCGACCCGGAAGGTCGCCGTCCGGCCGTCGGCCCGTTCGACGCTCACGGTGTCACCGGGTTGCAGGGCGCCGAGGGAGAAGAAGACGGCGGGACCGATCGCGGCCGAGTCGACGTGTCCGACGATGACGGAGTTGCCCGGCTCGCCCGGGCTCGGGCCGGGCTCGTACCAACCGGCGAGCAGCGCCTGGTCCAGTGGCGGCACCTGGACGGTGCCGTCGGGGTTGGTGCCGAGCGCCATGATGCCGGCGCGGACTCCGATGCGGGGGATGTCGATCCTGGTGGGCGCGGCCCGCGGGAGTCCGGCGGGTATCCGCCGCGCGTCGTCGAGGTCGGCTTCGGCGAACGGGCCGTGCGGGGTGCGGTCGGCCGTACCCGCCACGGGCTGCGGCGGGCGCGCGGCGTCGGTGCTCTTCAGTGACGCGCCGACGAGCCCGGAACCTGTCATGGCGAGCAGGACGACGACGGCGGTGCCGACGGCACGCCACGGTCTACCGTGGCGGCCGCCGGCCCGTCTCGTCGTCGCGTCAGGCCGCGAACTCATCGACCCGACGACGGCGCATCAGCACGAGGCCGCCGAGGGCGGCCGCGCCGACCAGGCTCGCCCCGGCGGCGGCCAGACCACGGTCGGCGCCGGTGGCGATGCCACCGTCACCGCCGTCGACCCCACCGTTCGGCAGGACGACCAGCTCGCCCGTGCCGCAGGAGCCCTCCAGCTTGTACGTGCCGGGCTTGGCGTCCTCGGCGACCTGGGCCTCGCCGTAGTAGACGAAGTCCTTCTTGTGCTCCCAGCCGCGCTCCTCGGCCTCGTCGGCCGCCCAGTCGCCCTTGCCGGACCATTCGCGCTCGCCCGACTCGCCGGACCAGTCACTTTCGCCTGACTTGCCGGACCAGTCGTCCTTGCCCGACCATTCGCGCTCGCCCGACTCGTCGGACCAGTCGCCCTTGCCGGACCAGTCGTGCTCGGCGGAGTCCGCGCCGTTCTCGTGCCGGCCGGACCAGCCGCCGGTGGACTCCTCGGCAGCCGAGTCGCTCTCCTCGGCCTGGCCCTTCCAGTCCTTCTCGCCGTGGTCCTTCGCGTCGCCACCCTCGGCTTCCTGGCCGTGCTCCTCGCCCTTCCAGTCGTCGCGGGCGTCCGCCGCGCCGCCGCCCCAACCGCTGCCGGACTCGGCCTCGGCGGGCTGCGAACGCTCGTGGCCGGACCAGCCCTCGCTGTCGGCGCCTTCGGCGGCGCCGTTCTCCTCGCGCCAGTCCTTGTGGTCGCCACGCGAGTCGCCGCCCCGAGCCGGTTCGAGCTTGACCTTCCCGGTGACCTTGGACCAGACGAAGGGGTGCTCCTGCTCCTCGGGGCAGATCTGCACGAGCTTGACCTCTTCGCCGGCCTTGACGGCGTGCGGCTTGGCGAAGACCTTGCCCTCGTCCGTCTGTGCTTGGCCGTCGGCGTACGCGGCCCCCGGCGCGAACACCAGCAGGGAAGCGCTGCCGAGGGCAGCACCCGCAACCACCTTCCCCAGCATCTTCTTAGCCATGACCTGTGTCACTCCATCCCTGTTGTCCTGCGGCCGGCAACAACCGAGCCAGAACCGACGTTAGACCGTTTCATGACTTATGCAGGGAAAATTCGTGTTCTGGCATTAGTTCGGTATGCCGGGTTGTACCGGTGCACTTGCCCCGGCGCGCGCCGGCCTGTCCGGTGCCTGGGTGGATGGGGGTGCAGTGCTTGCCAGGGCGGCCCGCTCGCGTTGCAGTGGAGTTGGGGGTTTTGCCCCGGTAGGGTTTCGAAAATATCGAACCATTGCCATGGAAGCGCTCCCATGCAAGAATCGCTGCACGCGGTGAGCAGAGCCACACCGCGTAGGCAGGTGTCGAGGGCATCCGGTTCGCCGGACGACCACCTGGCCGCCGACCGGTGACGCCGGTCGTCGCACCACCACCAACGCCCGTCCGGGTCGGGCGCTCCCGAAGAATCCCGTTGGCACCGGCGGCCGTCCGCACCGGACGTCCTTCGGGCCACGTGCCGGGCCGTACGCGGATCCGGTCTCGCCCAAGGAGATCAGTGGCATGAATGTGTGGAGAAGGCTGTCCGGTCGACGCCGGGCCGTCGCGCTGGCCGGCGCGAGCGCGCTGGTCGCGGGCGGTTTGGTGACGCTACCGGTGACCGCGGCGCACGCGGCGACGCAGTGCGACGTGTCGTACACGACGAACGACTGGCAGGGCGGCTTCACCGCCAACGTCACCATCAGGAACGTCGGTGACGCGCTCAGCAACTGGACGCTCGGCTTCACGTTCCCCGACGCCAACCAGCGGCTCGTACAGGGCTGGTCGGCCCGGTGGAGCCAGTCGGGTCGCAACGTGACCGCGCAGAACGAGTCGTGGAACGGCAACCTGGCCACCGGCGCCAGCACCAACATCGGCTTCAACGGCTCGTGGAGCGGCAGCAACCCCAAGCCCACCTCGTTCACCGTCAACGGGGTGGCCTGCAACGGTGGCACGACGCCGACCACGCCGCCGCCGTCGACTCCGCCGCCGAGCACGCCGCCGCCGCCGACGACCCCGCCGCCGAGCACGCCGCCGCCGCCGACGACCCCGCCGCCCACCACGCCGCCGCCCGGTACCAAGGTGGACAACCCCTACCTGAACGCCCGGGGTTACGTGAACCCGGAGTGGAAGGCCAAGGCCGAGTCGGTCGCCGGTGGCAACCGGGTGTCGAGCATCTCGACCGCAGTCTGGATCGACCGGATCGCGGCGATCGAGGGCACCGACAACAGCCAGTCCAACGGTCCGATGGGGATCCGGGACCACCTGGACGAGGCGCTGCGGCAGAACGCGCAGTACATCCAGTTCGTCATCTACAACCTGCCCGGCCGCGACTGCGCGGCGCTCGCCTCCAACGGTGAGCTGCAGGCGAACGAGCTGCCGAAGTACAAGGCCGAGTACATCGACCCGATCGCGGCGATCCAGGGTGACGCGAAGTACCGCAACATCCGGATCATCAACGTCATCGAGGTCGACTCGCTGCCGAACCTGGTGACCAACACCAGCGGCAACCCGGGTGGCACCGTGATGTGCGACACGGTCAAGGCCAACGGCGCGTACGTGCAGGGTGTCGGCTACGCCCTGGCCAAGCTGGGCGCGTTCTCGAACGTCTACAACTACGTCGACGCCGGGCACCACGGCTGGCTCGGTTGGGACAGCAACTTCACCCCGACCGCCCAGATCCTGAAGGAGGCCGCCACGGCCTCCGGCAGCACCGTCAACCACGTGCACGGGTTCATCACCAACACCGCGAACTACTCGGCGCTGATCGAGCCGTACGCGAAGGTCACCGACTCGGTGAACGGCCAGACGGTGCGGCAGTCGGACTGGATCGACTGGAACCAGTACAACGACGAGCAGAGCTTCGCCCAGGCCTTCCGTCAGGAACTGGTCCGGCAGGGCTTCCCCAGCAACATCGGCATGCTGATCGACACCTCCCGTAACGGCTGGGGCGGCCCGAACCGGCCCACCGCCGCGGGCCCGACGACCAGCGTGAACGCCTACGTGGACGGTGGTCGCGTCGACCGCCGGATCCACAAGGGCAACTGGTGCAACCAGTCCGGTGCGGGCATGGGCGAGCGGCCGAAGGCCGCGCCGGCCTCCGGCATCGACGCGTACGTCTGGGTCAAGCCCCCGGGTGAGTCGGACGGCTCCAGCCGCGAGATCCCGAACAACGACGGCAAGGGCTTCGACCGGATGTGCGACCCGACCTACACCGGTAACGACCGCAACGGCAACAGCATGAGCGGTGCCCTGCCGGACGCCCCGATCTCGGGTGCCTGGTTCCCGGCGCAGTTCGCCCAGCTGATGCAGAACGCCTACCCGCCGCTGTCCTGACGGACACAGGCACACCCGCCGCCGACAGTAGGTGAGGCGCTGCGGCGGCAGGTCACCCGGGCCCCTGGTCCGACCGCACCGGTCGGACAAGGGGCCCCTCGCGCCGCCCGCGCCACGGTCGCCGTCACCCGCCCGGCGGCGGTG
>NZ_JBAGKI010000053.1:0-41605 GCF_036689795.1 Micromonospora palythoicola
CCCCCCGGGCCGCCCCCCCCCGCGGGCCCCCCCCCCCCGCCGCGGGGCCGGCCGCCCCCAGCCGCCCCCGCCCGCCCGTCACCCCGCCGTCAGGGTCTGCTCGGCGCGGCGGCGCACCACCTCCAGCACCCGCGCCGCCACTGCCAGGTCCTCGGCGGAAAGGTCGGCCCACAGCCGGGCTCCGATCTCGGCGGAAGCCGCGGCGACCAACTGCTGCGTGTGTCGTCCGGTCGGGGTCAGCGCCACCCGGGAGACGTCGGTGGACAGCGGCGCCGCCAGCGTCGCCGCGATCAGCTCGGCCAGCGTGGCGTGTGCCGTCGCGGTGGGCACCTTCACCGCCTCGACCAGCCGACGAGCGGCCTCGGCGCGGGGGAGCGGGGCATCGGCGGCGGCCAGCGCGTTGAGCAGCAACGCCTGCACGAAGGTCAACCCGAGGCGGCCCAACTCCCGCTCCAGCACGGCTCGGGTGGCGTAGTGGGTCCGACCGAGGATCTGCCCGTTGAGCGTGAAGGTCATGTCAACCCCTATTCATTGGCCCAGCCAACATTGGTCGAGCCAACGTACCACAGGTCGTGGGTGCCACCAACGAAGTGCCGTACAGTCACCCCCATGGAGCAGCCCAGCGCCCACCCACCCGGCCGACTACGCACCACCCCAAGCTGGCTGCTCACCCAGACCGCCGCCCACGCCGCACGCCTCGTCACCACCGCGCTCGGCAGCCGCCACGCCCGCGGCTACCACTACCGACTACTGGCGACCCTCGCCGAAACCGGCCCCGCCAGCCAGGCCGACCTCGGCCGACGCAGCGGCATCGACCGCAGCGACATCGTCGCCACCGTCAACGACCTCGCCGACCGCCACCTCGTACGCCGCCAACCCGACCCCACCGACCGACGCCGCAACATCGTCCACATCACCCCCGCCGGCCAACGCGAACTCACCCACCTGCAACACGTCCTCGACACCGCCCAGGACACCCTGCTCGCCCCACTGAATCCCACCGACCGCCACGAACTCGTCCGCCTCCTCGACCTCCTGCTCGCCCACCACCAAGAACCGAAAGGCTGACCATGGCCCGCACCCACCACTACGCCACCACCGTCACCTGGACCGGCAACCTCGGCACCGGCACCAGCGGCTACCGCGACTACCGACGCGACCACGACATCACCACCGACGGCCGGCCACCCATCCCCGGCAGCTCCGACCCCACCTTCCACGGCGACCGGACCCGCTGGAACCCCGAGCAACTCCTCCTGGCCGCCCTTTCCCAGTGCCACATGCTCGCCTACCTGCACCTGTGCGCCGACAAGGGCGTCGTCGTCACCGACTACGTCGACCACGCCACCGGCACCATGACCACCGACAACACCGGCAACGGCCACTTCACCGAGGTCACCCTGCGACCCCGGGTCACCGTCGCCGACCCCGCCACCACCGACATCGCCACCGCCCTGCACGACGACGCCCACCACACCTGCTTCATCGCCAACTCGGTCAACTTCCCGGTCCGCCACGAGCCCGTCACCACCACCTGAACCCACCGGAAAATGCGGTCGACCGCACCGCCGCGACCGCTATCGTCGGCCGGTGCCCGACGTGCGTGAACTCACCCCCGACGACCTGACCGACGCCTGGCAGCTCGGCCGGCTCGCCTTCGGCTCCGACCCGCAACCACCCCCACCACCGAACCCCACCGGCCGCACCCTCTACGGCGCCTTCGACCCCACCGGCACACTCATCGGCAAGGCCGTCGACCTGCACGACGACCAGTGGTGGACCGGACACGCCGTACCCGCCGCCGACGTAGCCGGCGTCGCCGTCACCCCCGAGGCACGCGGCACCGGAGTAGGCCGAGCGCTGCTGAAAACCCTGCTCCGCAACGCCCGCGACCGTGGCGCCGCCGTCAGCACGCTGTTCCCCACCACCGCCGCCCCCTACCGCGCCTGCGGCTGGGAGATCACCGGACAGCTCCGCACCCTCGACCTGCCCACCGCCACCCTGCCCCGACACCGCCCCGATCCACGGCTGACCGTCCGCGCCGGCACCACCGCCGACGTGCCCGCCACCGCCGAGCTCTACCGACGCGTCGCCCACCACCGCAACGGCCTGCTCACCCGCACCCACCCCCGGTTCACCGCCACCGACGAGCTGCCCTACGACGGGCTCACCCTCGTCGAACACGACGGACACCTGCTCGGGTACGCCGGCTGGGACCGTGGCCGCGGCTACGGCCCCGACGCCGTCCTCACCGTCGAAGACATCCTCGCCACCACCGCCGACGCCGCCCGCGCCCTCGTCGGCGTCCTCGCCAGCTGGCACAGCGTCACCCCGACCCTGCGGCTGGCCCCGCTACCCGGCGACACCATCAGCACCCACCTGCCCCTGGAACGCGCCCGCGAACACGAACGCGACGCCTGGATGCACCGACCCGTCGACGTCGTCCGCGCCGTACAGACCCGCGGCTGGCCCGCCCACACCCACGGCCAGGTCACCTTCGCCCTCACCGACGACCTCGCCGACTGGAACACCGGCACCTGGCGACTCACCGTCGCCGACGGCCACGCCGAGATGCACCGCACCACCGACGACGCCGACCTGCACCTGACCGTACGCGGCTTCGCCCGCCTCTACACCGGCACCGCCACCGCCCGCACCCTCGCCGAAACCGGACTGCTGCACCACAGCACATCCGACCCGAGCGCCCTGGACCTGCTCGCCGCCGGACCCACCGCCCACCTCGTCGACTACTTCTGACAGACGTCGGTGGCCCGGCCCGGCAGGGGATGCCGGACCGGGCCACCGGTCGGATCGAAACCCTCAGCCCGCCTCGCGCAACTCCGCCAACCGGGCCTCGATCTCCGCCAACTCCGCCCGCAACTTCTCCGCCTGCCGCTCCGCCTCCGACCGCTCCGCGGCCAGGATCTGCTCCACCGCCTCGTGCACCCCCGGCACGTCCACCAACGCCACCATCCGCAGCGCCTCCGCCGGCTTGAGCACGTACGGCTTGGCCAACACCTTCCCGCCCTGCTGCGCCGCGACCGTCCACTCGCCCTCGGCATAGGCCAACGTGACCGTCAGACCCGCCGGCCCCTTCGGCTTCGTCGCCTTCACCGCCCGCCGAGCCGGCTTCGCCTCCACCTTCGACCCCACCGTCTCGTCCACCCTCGGCTCCTCCCGACCCGACTGCTCCTCCCGACCCGGCTGCTCCTCCCGGCGCTGCTGCGGCACCCGGTCCAGCACGAACTCCGGCGTCACCGCCACCGGCTCGACCGGCGCCGACTCCACCTTCGACTCCGCCGGCCGGCGACCCGCACCGCGCGGCGCCACCGCCACATCGGCGGGGGAGAAGGGCAACTCGTCGCGCCCGAACCGCACCACCACGAACTCGTCGGACTCCGCCGGATCGGTCAACTCCACCACCTGACCCAGCTGACCGGCGATCTGACCAGCCGCCGCCGTGAACACCACCTTCGGCTTGCGGCCCGCGGCCAACGCCTCCCGGATGCCGCGCACCTCGTCCTCGGACAAACCCTGACCAGCGGCACCCATCGCCCACCCTCATTCCTCGTACACGTGTTCAGCCGCCTGCCTTGATACCAGCCGCCAGCGACAACACGAAGATCAGCCCCCCAGCGCCCGCAACGCCCGATCGGCGTGCTCGTGCATGCCCAACTCGCTGTGCACCACCTCGACGACCCGCCGATCGACCCCGATCACGAACGTCATCCGTCGCGTACTCAACGGACCCAACGGCAGCCGCCGCCGCACTCCGAACCGATCCGCCACCACACCGTCCGGATCCGACAACAACGGATAGTCGAACCCGTGCAGCCGCGAGAACTCCGCCTGACGCCGCACCGAATCCCGACTGATGCCCACCCGCTGCGCCCCCACCGCCGCGAACTCCGCCGCCAGATCCCGGAAGTGACAACTCTCCGCCGTGCACCCCCGCGTCATCGCCGCCGGATAGAAGAACAGCACCACCGGCCCGGCCGCCAAGAACTCCGTCAACCGCCGCGGCCGACCCGTCTCGTCCGGCAACTCGAAATCGTCGACCAGATCACCGACACCCACACCCGCCACATACCCTCCCCACCGACACCGTCGCCGCGAGCGTATGCCAGGCCGTGCGCTCGGCCACACCGCGCTACCCGCCACCACGACCACGCCGGTAACGTCCCCGACATCGGCTCGGGGCAGGGGAGAGGTCCGTTGACCAAGGTCACCATCATCACCGGCGGCAGCCGCGGCATCGGCGCCGCCACCGCCCGCCGGCTCGCCCACGCCGGCCACCACATCGTCCTCGGCTACCGCCGAGACCACACCGCCGCCGACACCGTCGCGGCCGACCTGCGCGCCACCGGCGTACGCGCCATCGCCGTACCCGCCGACACCCGCGACCCCGACCAGGTCACCGCCCTGTTCGACGCCGCAGCCGACCTCGGCACCCTCACCGGCCTGGTCAACAACGCCGGCATCACCAGCCCGATCGGGCCCTTCACCGACCTCGACCCCGACGACCTGCGCCGCGTCGTCGACGTCAACCTCATCGGCTACGTCCTCTGCGCGCAACAGGCCGCCCGCCGGATGGGCGACGGCGCCGCCATCGTCAACCTCTCCTCCGCCGCCGCCACCCTCGGCAGCCCAGGGGAGTACGTCCACTACGCCGCCGTCAAAGCCGCCACCGACGCCCTCACCATCGGCCTGGCCAAGGAACTCGCCCCCCGCGGCATCCGCGTCAACGCCGTCGCCCCCGGCATCATCCGCACCGACATCCACGCGCTGTCCGGCCAACCCGACCGACCCGAGCGCGCCGCCGGCCGCATCCCACTCGGCCGCCCCGGCGAACCCGACGAGGTCGCCGCCGCCATCGCCTGGCTGCTCAGCGCCGACGCCTCCTACACCACCGGCGCCATCCTCCGCGTCGGCGGCGGCCTCTGACAGTGCCCGCGCTCGTGCCACCGGCCCTGCCGCCCGGCAGCCTGCACCGCCACCGGCAACCCACCATCGACGGCGACGGACTGCGTCTGCGTCCCTGGCAACCCGGCGACCGACCTGCCGTCCTCGCCGGCTACACCGACCCCGCCATTCAACGCTGGCACTGCCGCACCATGAGCGACGAGGAGGCCCACGCCTGGCTCGTCTCCTGGCCAAAACGTTGGCAGGCCGAGAGCGGAGCCGGCTGGGCCGTCACCGACAGCACCGGCCTCCTCGGCCAGATCAGCCTGCGCCGACTCGACCTGGTCAGCGGCATCGCCGAGGTCTCCTACTGGGTCCTGCCGTACGCCCGTGGCCGGCACGTCGCGAGCCGCGCTCTCATGGCTCTCACCACCTGGTCGTTCGACACCGGACTGCACCGTCTCGAACTCAACCACTCGACGGCCAACCCCGCCTCCTGCGCCGTCGCCCGACGTGCCGGCTACCCGGCCGAGGGGACCGCCCGCCGCGAAGGCCACCACGCCGACGGCTGGCACGACACCCACCGCCACGCCCGCCTGCGCACCGATCCGCCCGCCACGCACCGCCCGGGGTGACCTGCCCCGGACCCACCACATCCACGGGCGCCGGCCTGCTCACGCCGGCAACGCACTCATCACCGAGGCCCGAATGCACTCCGGCCCGGCGGGTAGACCCGCGAAGGCCGCCACCGCGCTCACGGTGCCCGGCGGCCAACTCGACGCAGGAGGAGAGCCGACATGCAGACCACCTACGACTCGGTGGACGAGCTTGCCGCGGCGTTGCGCCGGGCGGCGTCCGCGCACGACCGCCACGAGCAGCAACTCGGCCACCCCGACCCCGACTGGCCGGACTGGTACGCCCGCCACATGGCGAACGAGCGCGCCGGCCTCGACCTCCTGTCAGGAGAACGTCCGTCGGGCCCAGGTGCGGAAGTCGGTGGTGGGCAGGCCGAGCGCGCGGGGGATCTCCGGACGTGCGGGGGCACCGTTCTCGTTCAGCTGCTCGACAGCATTGATCATGGCTGGCAGCATGCCGTGTTCGACCGCCTCCTGCGGGGTGCGGACCGGAGCGGTGATGGTCCGACCCGTGACCTCGCTGAGGATCGCGGCGACCTCGGTCATCGTGAGTAGGTCACCGGCGAGTTCCACATCCATGCCGTCGAGCCTGCCCGGGTCGGTGAAGGCGGTCGCTGCGGTCTCGCCGATGTCGTCGACCGCGATCCAGGCGATTCGGGTGTCCTTGGCGAAGCCCGTGACGATGGTGCCGTCGGACCAGTCGCCGAACAGGTAGGACCAGCCGAGCAGGTTTTCCATGAAGGTCGCCGGCTTGAGCACGGTCCAGTGCGCGAAACCGCCGGTCCGGACAAGTTCGTCGATGTCTGCCTTGCTCTCCCAGTAGTGCCGGTCCCAGCGTCCCTCGGCCCAACCGGGCTGGTTACGGTGGAAGTCGCCGGCGCCGGAGACGCTGCTGTGCACGAAGTGCGAGACTCCTGCCTTGCGTGCGGCCTCGACGACGTTGCGACTGCGGCGTAGCTCGGCGTCGCCCCGCAAATCAGTGATGTCGGGGAACGGGATGGAGAAGACGCCGTCTGCCCCGTCGGCTGCCGCGAGCAGGGAGGCCGGGTCGTCCAGGTCGCCTCGGACCAGCTCGACGCCCCGTTCCCGCAGGGCCAACGCGGCGTCGGTGCCGGTGTCGCGGACCAGGGCGCGTACCGCGACGCCTCGGTCGAGCAGCGCCCGGGCGGTGGCCCCGCCCTGCTTGCCGGTAGCGCCGATGACAAGGACAGCCATGATTCCTCCTCGAATAAGTGGGGTGTCACCCCACTTCCTGTCGGCTACGATACGGGGGACCACCCCACTTCTTCAAACGGCAGACGATGAGAGCTGACGCACAACGCAACCGCACCCTGATAGTCAAGGCGGCCAGCGAGGCGGTCGCCCGAGACGGCGCGTACGCGTCGCTGGAGGAGATCGCCCGAGTCGCCGGCGTGGGATCGGCAACCCTGCATCGACACTTCCCGTCCCGATGGGCGCTACTGGAGGCGGTCTTCCACGATCGGATCGAAGCGCTGTGCGCCCGAGCCGGACAGTTGTTGGCCGAGCCGGACGCCCGCCAGGCACTGATGACCTGGTTGGGCGAGCTGACGGCGTACAGCACCACCACCCGGGGCCTGGTCACCTCCCTGCTCAAGGCACCGCCGGAGAGTGCGTCCTGCTCCGCGATGCTCGTGGCGGCGGGCGAGCCGCTGCGGCGCCGGGCCGCCGACGAGGGATCCGTGCGTTCGGACGTCGCGATGGCCGACCTGGTGGCCCTCGCCAACGCGATCGCGCTCGCCGCGGAGTCGGCCAGCGCGGCCGAGGCGGAGCGGCTGCTTCGACTTGCGCTGGAGGGCATCAGTCCGGCCCGGCGGTGACGTCTTCGACACGCCGGTCGAGCACGTCCCACCCGACAGCGCTCCTGCCGGGATCGTCGTCCCCGTGACCCCGCCTGTCCCGGCGACGACGCCTACGACCCGATTCGATAATGTACATTATGTAAAGTTGGCGGGAGTCGCCTCACCGGGTCGCCCCCGCGAGGCGCGGACGTCAGTCGGTCGGGCCGAAGCTGACCTCCGCGGTCTCGACGGTGCCGCCCCGACGCCCGGGTGCTTTCTGGAAGCCCCAGTAGAGGTTGGTGTGGGCGACGACCTGCTCCGGCGGCGGCGCGCCGTAGGCCGTCAGGTCCTCGGTGGTGTGCGCGTCACCCACGAGCGTCGTGTCGTACCCCCGGACGAACGCGCCGTGCAGGGTCGACCGGATGCACGCGTCGGTCTGCGCGCCCGTGACGATCAGCCGGCCCACGCCGCGCTCGGCCAGCACCGTCTCCAGGTCGGTGTCCTCGAACGAGTCGCCGTAGCGCTTGTGCACAAGCGCCTCGCCGTCCTCGCGGACCAGCTCGGGTACGTACTGCCAGGCTTCGCTGCCCTGCGGGAGGCCGTCGTCGGAGTGCTGTACCCAGACGACGGGCACACCCTCGGCGCGGGCCTTACCCAGCAGAGTGTTGATGTTGGCGATGACGCCGTCGCGGTTGTGGGCCCCCGTCACCACCCCGTTCTGCACGTCGATGACGAGCAGGGCCGTGTTGGGTCGCTCGGGCAGGGTCGTCATGGCACGCCTCCGGTGACAGTGAATTCGGTGATCGCACCGTAGCCCCGACCCCTGACAGAAACGCTCCCCTCCCCATGGGCGCGGAATGCGAGAATCATGCATAATATCCCTTATGCATGACAAACAGGACAAATCGGTAGCCCTACTGATCGAGGAGTTCCTGACCGCCCGGGCCACCCGCAAGCCCTCCCCCCACACCCAGGCGGCCTACCGACGGGATCTGACAGCCGTCGCCACGCTCGCCGCCGAACTGTCCACCCCTCCCCTCCCCCTGACCGACCTGCCGGTCGACGCGCTGTCCCCCAGGCTGATGCGGGCCGCGTTCGCCCGATTCGCCGCCGGCCGGGCGGCCAGCTCCGTCGGTCGGGCCTGGTCGACCTGGAACGGCTTCTTCTCCTTCCTGGTCGCCGAGCAGGTGGTGCCCGGCAATCCGATGCCGGCCGTGGGACGTCCCCGAACTCCCCTGCCGACGCCCAAGCCGCTGCGCGGCGAGGACACACCGGAACACCTGCTCGCCTCGGCGGCGCGGGCCGAGGGGCGGCAGCGGGATCCGTGGCCGGAGCGGGACGTGGCGGTGCTGGCGCTGGCCCTGTGCGCGGGGTTGCGGCTGTCGGAGTTGCTCGCGTTGCGGGTCGGTTCGCTCGGCGGTCGTCCCGGTGAGCGACGGATCGAGGTGACCGGCAAGGGCGGGCGGCCCCGGGTACTGCCGGTCGAGCCGGACCTGGACGCGGTGCTGGCGACCTACCTCGACAGCCGGGCCCGCCGCTTCGGCTCCCGTACCCTGCGCCAGGTGTCGCCGCTGCTGGTCGACCGGCAGGGTGAGCCGCTGCGTCGGGGTGGTCTGCAGTATCTGGTGGAGTCCTGTTACCGGCGGGCCGGGATCGGTGACCGGGTGCCGCGCGGCGCGCGGTTGCACGCGCTGCGGCACACGTTCGCCACCCGGTTGGCCGAGGACGGTGCCGGGGCTGCCGAGATCATGCGGCTGTTGGGGCACGCGTCGTTGGCGTCGTCGCAGACGTACATCGAGGTGACGTCGGGCCAGCAGCGGGAGGCGGTGCGGGCCAACCGTACGTACCGGGCGTTGGCCGGGTTGTTGCCGGCTGCTGACTGACCGGTGGGAGGTGGACGGCACCGTCGGTGGTGGTGTGCGAGGCTGGCGGCGACGCGACTGGCGGCATCGGGGATGGGATCGACCATCGGGAAGCTCGTCGTGGGGGTCGTCCGCCTGGGCCCGCCGCGGGCGAGGGTGAGTCATGTCGACGACGATGACCGCGCGGTTGCTGCCGGGTGCGCCGGTGGCGGAGGCGATTCTGGCCCAGGTGGCCGAGGGTGTGGCGGAGTTGCGGACGGCGGGGGTGACCCCGACGTTGGCTGCGGTGCGTCGGTTGCTGCCGGATGTGGATGAGTCGTGTGCGCGGGTGGCGGGGGCGATCACGCCGAGGGTCGGTGGGGTGGGTCCGGTGACGGTGGCGATGTTGTTCCGCAACGCGTTGCGGGCCGCCCGGTCAGCGGTTGATCTGGCGGGCCACCCGTAGGGCGGCGGCGCAGGTCGCAGCGACCGTGCCCGCAGTGTCCTGCAGGCGGCAACAACAGGCATGTTGCTCCCTCCGGGACGCCGGACACCGCAACAACCCTGATGTTGCTGCCTCTCGACGGCGGGGGTTTCTAGCGGCGCTAGCCGAGGTCGACGACCAGGGGCCGGTGGTCGGAGATGGTCGACAGCGGGGTGCGTACGGCCGCGACCGGGGGTAGCTGGTCGAAGCCGTGCCGGTCGGCGAGGATGTGGTCGAGCTGGACGCGGGGTTGTGCGGCCGGGTAGGTGGGTCGGCGGGCCAGCAGGTGCCAGCCGGAGACGGCGCGGGTGGCCCAGGCGGGCAGGTTCAGGTCGCCGAGCAGGATGCGGGGGGCGGGCAGGGCGCGTAGGGCGCGGATGACCTGGCGGAGTTGGCGGACGTTCCAGCCGGCGACGAAGGACAGGTGGGTGGCGGCGACGGTGAGCGGGCCGTGTGGGGTGTCCAGCACGGCGGCGAGCACGACGCGGGGTTCGTCGCGGAGCAGGATGAGGCCGCCGCCCGGGCCGGGCACGTAGACCGGGGAGCGTACCGGGGCGGGGTGCAGTCGGGTGACCCGCCAGCTGTTGACCGGGTGGCGGGAGATCAGGCCGACGCCGTAGCAGGGTTCGCCGTGGCCGTCGTCGTCGTGGGTGAGGGGGCGGAACGCCTGGCCGGGGGTGCCGACGACGGCGGCGGCGAAGCGGTGTTCGGGTGCGCCGATGGCCTGGGCGGCGATGGCGGTGAGGTCGAGGTGGCCGCTGCGGGACTGGTCGCGGTCGACCTCCTGCAGGGCCAGGACGTCGGCGTCGAGGGCGGCGACGGCGGCGGTCAGCCGGGTCGGGTCGACCAGTCCGTCGGCGAGGGATCGTCCGTGCAGCAGGTTGAACGTGGCCAGGCGCACGCTGTCACCTTAGCGACGGCGTGGGACAGTTGCCCGATGCTGCGGGCGTTGTGCTGTTCGGTGCTGGTGTTCGTCGCGATCGGTGCGGTGGGGATCTGGGTGCGGCGTCGTCGGGGCCGGTGAGGCTGGCCACAGCCGGCGGTGTGGTGGGGCCGGCAGTGGGAAGAATGTCGGCTCGTGGAGGTGGACCCGGCGACCGTGGTGACGCTGTTGACCGCCGCCGCCCTGGCGGGCTGGGTGGACGCCGTGGTGGGTGGTGGTGGGCTGCTGCTGTTGCCGGCGTTGCTGGTGGCGGCTCCGGGGCTGCCGCCGGCGACGGCGTTGGGGACGAACAAGTTGGCGGCGATCGCCGGCACGTCGACGGCGGCGGTGACGTACGCCCGCCGTACGAAGATCGACTGGGTGGTGGCGGGGCCGGCGGCGGCGCTGGCGGTGGTGTGTGCCGGCCTGGGCGCGGCGTTGGCCGGGGCGGTGCCGCCGTCGGCGTACCGGCCGGTGGTGCTCGTGGTGCTGGTGTCGGTGGCGCTGTTCGTGGTGCTGCGTCCCGCGCTGGGGGTGCTGGCGGTGCCGCAGCGGCGGACCCGGGCGCGGGTGGTGGTGGCGGTGCTGGTGGCCGGGGTGGGCATCGCCGCCTACGACGGGTTGATCGGTCCGGGTACGGGCACGTTTCTGGTGCTGGCGTTCACCGCGCTGGTGGGTGCGGACTTCGTGCACGGTTCGGCGATGGCGAAGGTGGTCAACGCGGGTACGAACGCCGGTGCGCTGGCGGTGTTCGCGGTGACCGGGCATGTGTGGTGGCTGATGGGTGCGGCGATGGCGGTGTGCAACATCGTGGGGGCGTCGGTGGGCGCGCGGATGGCGTTGCGGCGTGGTTCCGGGTTCGTGCGGGTGGTGCTGCTGGTGGTGGTGCTGGCGTTGGTGGCGCGGTTGGGTTACGACCAGTGGGTGGCCGGGTGAGGGTGCCGGCGCGGTGCGTGTGATCATCGGCGGGTGGGTGTGCGTGCGGAACACGACCGGGCGGTCCTGGCGGGTCTGCTGAGCCGGGATCCGGTGTTGCACGCTTACCAGTTGGGCGATCTGGACGACTTCTTCTGGCCGTACACGTCGTGGTTCCGGCGTGGCGATTCGGTGGTGCTGCTGTATCACGGTGTGGTGCCGCCGACGCTGCTGGCGTTCGCGCGGCCGGCGCGGGTCGGTGCGGTGGCGGCGTTGCTGGGTGAGGTGGCGCCGGTGCTGCCGGCGCGGTTGTCCGCGCACCTGTCCCCCGGCCTGGAGTCGGTGTTGGATGGCACGTTCCGGGTCACCGCGACGGGGCCGCATCGGAAGATGGCGTTGACCGACCGGGCGCGGTTGGCGGCGGTCACGCCGGCCGGTGAGGTGCTGGGTCGGGCGGACCTGCCCCGGCTGCACGAGTTGTACGCGGCGGCCTACCCGGGTAACTGGTTCGATCCGCGGATGGTGGACACCGGCCGGTACGTGGGTGTTCGGGATGGTGAGCTGCTGGTGGCGGTGGCGGGGGTGCATGTCGTCTCCGCGGCGCACCGGGTGGCGGCGGTGGGTAACGTGACGACCCGGCCCGGCTGGCGGGGTCGGGGGTTGGCGGGGGCGGTGGTGGCTCGCCTGTGTGGGCTGTTGGCCGCCGAGGTCGACCATGTGACGTTGAACGTGGCGGCGGACAATCCGGTGGCGGTGCGGTTGTACGAGCGGTTGGGGTTCACCCGGGTGGCCGACTACGGCGAGTTCACGCTCGTGGCGCGCGACGGGTCGCGGGTGGCTGGTTCAGCCCCGGCGGGAGGAGTCGAAGCGGCCGGCGCGGATCTCCCGTAGGGCGCGGCGGCGGGTTTCGCCGCGCAGGGTGTCGACGTAGAGGCGGCCGGCGAGGTGGTCGGCCTCGTGTTGCAGGGCCCGGGCGAGGAAGCCGCTGCCGGCGATGGTGAGGGGTTCGCCGTGCTGGTCGTAGCCGTGGGCGGTGGCGTGCAGCGCGCGGGGGGTCGGGAAGTACAGCCCGGGGATGGACAGGCAGCCCTCGTCGTCGTCGTGGAGTTCGTCGGACAGCTCCAGCGTCGGGTTGACCATGTGGCCGCGGTGGCCGTCGGCGTCGTAGACGAACACCTGGACGTTGACGCCGATCTGGGGTGCGGCGACGCCGGCGCGGCCGGGCGCGCCGAGCAGGGTGTCCATCAGGTCGGTGACCAGCGTACGTAGTTCGGTGTCGAAGCTGGTGACCGGTTCGCTGGGGGTACGGAGCACCGGGTCGCCGATGATTCGGATGTCCCGCATCGTCATGTCGGCAAGGTTATCTGGCGGTGGCGGCGGGTGAGGGGCGGGTTCACCTCAGGGCGGCGCGTACCGGGACGGTCTTGGCGGCGGCTTCGGCGACCTCGGCGGCCGGGTCGCTGTCCCAGGTGATGCCGCCGCCGGCCCAGACGTGCACGGTGGTGCCGTCGACGGCGGCGGTGCGGATGGTCAGGCCGAGGTCGATGTGGTCGGGCCCGATCCAGCCGAGGGCGCCCATGGCGGCGCCGCGGCCGACGGGTTCGAGGGCGGCGATGTGGTCGAGGGCGGCGAGTTTCGGTGCGCCGGTGACCGAGCCGCCGGGGCAGACGGCGCGCAGCAGGTCGGCCAGGCCGAGTCCGTCGGCGACCTCGGCGCGGACGGTGGATTCGGCCTGCCACAGGTCGCACCAGCGGCGTACGGCGAACAGTTCGTCGACGCGGACGCTGCCGGTGCGGGCGACGCGGGCCAGGTCGTTGCGTTCCAGGTCGACGATCATGATGTGTTCGGCGCGTTCCTTGGCGGAGGCGAGCAGGTCGGCGCGGCCGGCGGTGGTGGCCGCTCGGGTGCCTTTGATGGGTCGGGTGGTGAGGGTGCCGCCGCGGACCTCGACGAGGGTTTCCGGGCTGGCGCAGCCGATGGCCCAGCCGGGGCCGGTGAGGACGCCGCCGTAGCGGGCTCCGGGCAGCCGGCCGAGGCGGGCCAGCGCGGGGACCGGGTCGCCGGTGTAGGGGGCGCTGGCGTGTCCGACGAGGTTGACCTGGTAGACCTCGCCGCGGCCGATGGCGTCGCGGACCGCGGTGACCGCCTCGGCGTGCTGGCGTGCGCTCCAGCTCTCGGTCCAGGTGCCGCGCCACCATGGTGCCGGCGGGTCGGGACGCGTCGGGGCCGTCTCGGTGTGGCCGTAGACGACGACGGCCACCTCGGGCAGGTCGGTGGGGTTGGGTGCGCCGGGTGCGCCGCCGGCCAGCAGGGCTCCGGCGGCGGCGGACACGTAGAGGGCGGCCCCGCAGACGCCGTGCCGGTGGTGGTGGCCTGCCGGGTGGGCCAGGTCGTGCAGGTGCAGGCCGTGCTCGGCGAGGAACTGTTCGGCGTACGCGGCCGGGTCGCCGCCGTCGGCGGGGTGCCACTGCCAGCGGGCCCGTTCGACGAGCCGGCCGCGGCAGGAGGCGGGCACCGCGGGCGGATCGACAACCATCCGTGGGAGCGCTTCCACGACGTCTGGACGGTTCATGCTCATCCGTTCAGCGGATTTCCCGCGCACCACGCGGACATCCGGTCGATGCGACACGCTTCCGCTTGGTACTGTGCGTCACTGGTCATGTGAACCATGACACAGTGCCCCCACAGTCCGGAGAACCCGATGTGCCAGCACCAACCCACCTGTCCCTCCGCCGAAGCCACCGACCGGGAAGCCGCCAGGGTCATCGCCTGTTTCCGTGAACAGGGCTGGAGCCTGCTCTGCAACGGAGTCATCGTCTTCGAGGACACCGGCGAGCTGCTGCCCGACGGCAGCAGCATCGCACCGCACCGAGGCCCCGCCCGACACGCCCTCGCCGCCTGAGACACCGTCACGGTCCGTCACGACGTCTTTCCCGCGCCGACCCAGGCTAGTCCCCCGGTCAGGGACCGCCACGACCAGGTCGGCGCGGCACCGGACCGGTCAACTCTCGTAGGCCTGCGGTGACGGGCACGAGCAGACCAGGTTCCGGTCGCCGTACCCGCCGTCGACCCGACGCACCGGCGGCCAGTACTTCCCCACCCGGTCCATCCCGGCCGGCCACCCACCAACCGACCTGGGGTACGGGTGCGGCCAGTCGTCGCCGCCGACCATCGCCGCCGTGTGCGGCGCGTTGGCGAGGGGGTTGTCCCCGGCCGGCCACTCACCCGAACCCACCTTGTCGATCTCCGCCCGGATGGCGATCATCGCGTCGCAGAACCGGTCCAGCTCGGCCAGGTCCTCGCTCTCGGTCGGCTCCACCATCAACGTCCCCGCCACCGGGAACGACATCGTCGGCGCGTGGAACCCGTAGTCGATGAGCCGCTTGGCCACATCGTCGACGCTCACCCCGGTCGCCTTCGTCACCGGCCGCAGGTCCAGGACGCACTCGTGCGCGACCAGGCCCTTGTTGCCCGCGTACAGCACCGGGAAGTGCTCCCGCAGCCGCGCCGCCACGTAGTTGGCCGCCAGCACCGCCACCCCGGTCGCCCGGGCCAGGCCGTCGGCGCCCATCATCCGCAGGTACGCCCACGGGATCGGCAGGATCCCCGCCGACCCGTAGCGGGCCGCCGCGATCGCCGGCCGCCCGTCCACCGGCGCGCCGGCCGGATCACCCGGCAGGAACGGCGCCAGATGCGCCCGCACCGCCACCGGACCCACCCCCGGCCCACCGCCACCGTGCGGAATGCAGAACGTCTTGTGCAGGTTCAGGTGCGACACGTCCGCCCCGAACCGGCCCGGCCGGGCGAACCCGACAAGCGCGTTGAGGTTCGCCCCGTCGACGTACACCTGCCCACCGGCGTCGTGCACCTTCGCGCACAACTGCGCGATACCCGTCTCGTACACCCCGTGCGTCGACGGGTACGTCACCATGATCGCCGCGAGGGTGTCCCGATGCGCGTCGATCTTGGCGTCCAGGTCGACCAGGTCGACGTTGCCGTCGGCGTCGCAGCCGACCACGACCACCCGCATCCCCGCCATCACCGCGCTGGCCGCGTTGGTGCCGTGCGCCGACGACGGGATCAGGCACACGTCGCGGTGCCGCTCACCCCGGCTGCGATGCCACGCGCGGATCGCCAACAGCCCCGCCAGTTCGCCCTGCGAACCGGCGTTGGGCTGCACACTGACCGCGTCGTAGCCGGTCACCTCCGCCAGCCAACTCTCCAACTGGCCGACCAGTTCCCGGTAGCCGGCGGTCTGCTCCGCCGGCGCCAACGGGTGGATGTCCGCGAACTCGGCCCAGCTCACCGGCTCCATCTCGGTGGTGGCGTTCAGCTTCATCGTGCACGACCCCAACGGGATCATGCCCCGGTCCAGGGCGTAGTCGAAGTCGGCCAGTCGACGCAGGTACCGCAGCATCGACGTCTCCGACCGGTGGGTGCGGAACACCGGATGGGTGAGGAAGTCACTGGTGCGGGCCAGCGCCGCCGGCAGCCCCTCGGGCACCTGTCCGTCGACGCCGTCGACACCGAACGCCGCCCACACCACGGCCACCTGCTCCACCGTCGTGGTCTCGTCGCAGGAGACACCGACCCGGTCGGCGTCGACCAGCCGCAGGTTCACCCCACGCCGCCGCGCCTCGGCGACCACCTGCGCCGCCCGACCCGGCACCCGCGCGGTGACCGTGTCGAAGAACGCCACCTCGGCGACCTCGACGCCACCGGCACGCAGCCCGGCGGCCAGCCGGGCCGCCATCCGGTGGGTACGGGCCGCGATCTCCCGCAGCCCGTCCGGACCGTGGTAGACGGCGTACATGCCGGCCATCACCGCCAACAGCACCTGCGCGGTGCAGATGTTGCTCGTCGCCTTCTCCCGCCGGATGTGCTGCTCACGGGTCTGCAACGCCAACCGGTACGCCGCCGCGCCGGCCGCGTCCCGGGACACCCCGACCAGCCGGCCCGGCAGCATCCGCTCCAGACCGGCCCGCACCGCCAGGTAGCCGGCGTGCGGCCCACCGAAGCCCATCGGCACCCCGAACCGCTGCGTGGTGCCCGCGGCGATGTCCGCGCCGATCTCCCCCGGCGGCCGCAGCACCGTCAACGCCAACAGGTCCGCCGCGACCGTCACCAGCGCACCCGCCGCGTGCGCGGCCTGCACCAGCGGGGCGTGGTCACGCACCGCCCCGGACGCTCCCGGGTACTGCAGGTGCAGACCGAAGAACTCCGCCGGCAACGGCTCGACGTCCAGGTCCAGCACCCGCACCTCGATACCGAGCGGCTCCGCCCGCCCGGCGAGCACCGCGATGGTCTGCGGCAGCGCGTCGGCGTCGACCACGTACACCCGGCTGCCGGCCTTCGACGCCCGCCGCGCCAGGGTCATCGCCTCCGCCGCCGCGGTGCCCTCGTCGAGCATCGACGCGTTCGCCGTCGCCAGACCCGTCAGATCCGACACCATGGTCTGGAAGTTCAGCAACGCCTCCAGCCGACCCTGGCTGATCTCCGGCTGATACGGCGTGTACGCCGTGTACCAGGCCGGGTTCTCCAACACGTTGCGGCGGATCACCGCCGGGGTGTGGGTGCCGTGATACCCCAACCCGATCATGGACACGGCGACCGTGTTACGGGCCGCCAGGGCCCGCAGCTCCGCCACGGCCTCCGGTTCGCTGGCCGGCGACGGCAGGTCCAGCCGGCCGTGCCAGCGGATCACCTCGGGGATCGCCGCGTCCATCAACTCGTCGATCGAGGCGTACCCGACGATGTCCAACATGCGGCGCTCGTCGTCGGGACCGGGACCGATGTGACGGTCGGCGAACTGCTCGGCGGTCATGGGCGCTCCTGCGCGGGCGGGGGTCGACAGGTCGGCCCTCCCCCTCTGTCACACCCGCGGGCGCTCCACAGTGCCTGACCCGACGTGGTCCTTCTGCCTGAGAGGTTCCGGGGAGGATTTGCCCCTTCGGCGCCGCCCCGATGATCGCCAGGCGGTCTCTCCCACGTCGGTGCTACCGGCGCGATCAACGCTACCAGCGTGCCCGACGGCCCGCACCGAACCCCCTGACCCGCCCCCGCTCACCCGCCGACCGGACTCGGCACCGCCGGCACCGTCGACGGTGCGGCGCCGAGCAGCCGGTCGGCCACCGCCGGCAACACCCGCCCCAACGGCGCCGGAACCCGCAGGCACGCGTACCCGTCGCCGCGGGTCGGCCCCTGGTTCACGATCACCACCGGCACGTTGCGCTTCGCCGCCCGGATCACGAACCGGCGCCCCGACATCACCGTCAACGACGACCCCAGCACCAGCAGCAGCCGGGCCTGCTCCACCAGGGCGAAACACGACTGCACCCGCGTCGCCGGCACCGTCTCACCGAAGAACACCACGTCCGGCTTGAGCAACCCACCACAGGCCACGCAGTCGACCGTACGGAACGCCGCCACCTGCGCGTCAGCGAGATCCACGTCACCGTCCGGGTTGACCTCGACGGCGTGGGCGACGAACCCGGGATTGGCCGCCCGCAGCCGCCCGTCCACCTCCGCCCGCGACGTACGACGCCGGCACCCCAGACAGATCACCTCGTCGAGCCGTCCGTGCAACTCCGTCACGTCACGGCTACCGGCCGCCGAGTGCAACCCGTCGACGTTCTGCGTGATGATCCCCGTCACCAGACCACCCCGCTGCAGGCGGGCCACCGCCCGGTGCCCGTCGTTGGGCTCGGCCCCGGCGATCAACCGCCACCCCAGGTGACTGCGCGCCCAGTACCGCCGACGCGCCACCGCATCGGCCACAAACGTCTGGTACGTCATCGGCGTGTGCCGGCGCGCGACACCACTGGGCCCCCGATAGTCGGGAATGCCCGACTCGGTGGACAACCCGGCGCCGCTGAGCACCACCACCCCACCGGCGGCCACCAGACCCGCCAACGGCTCGATCAGCTCCTGCACCCACCCATCGTGCCCCAGCACCACCGCCAGCGACGAACACCACCGGCGGCGGCGGTGAACCGCCACCGGTGGCACCCCGGCGAGCCGAGCGGTCTCAGGTCAGCGCTGCTGATGCCGAGGCAACGACCGGGCCGTCGCCGCACCGGCCGCCGCCGGCTGCGCGCCGATGCGCTCCATGGTCCGGGACAATTGCTCACTGCCGTCGTCCAGATGCCGCGCCGCCGCCTGCATATGCGAGATCATCATCTCGCCGTAGATCCGCAGTGCCTCCCGCGCGGCCACCCCGTCGTCGAACGTCGGTCCCGCCGCCACGTGGTAGTCCTGCACCACCCGCTCCGCCTCCTGACGGGCCTCCTCCACCGCCGCCCGCACATAGCTCTCGTACTGGGTACGGGCATACTCGGCGACCCGCCGCGCGTAGTCGTGCGCCTGCGCGATGATCTGCTCCGCCTCCCGCTGCGCCGCCGAGAGCAGATTCACCTCCTTGGCCGCCGGCACCTTCGACGCCGGCTCCGAACTCGGAATCACCCCGTGACGATGCAGCTCCACATGGTCGTTGAGCCGCTCGTTCTCCGCCCGCAGGTTCGCCACCTGCGTCGACAGCAGATCCAACTCATCGGCCACCTGCACCCGGAACCGGTCCACGTCGTTCTGGTCGTACCCACGCCGCCCGAACGACGACGACCCGAACTCCCACCGGCGCACCCGGTCGGCGGTCATCCGCACCTGCGCACCAGTGGCGACCTGCCCACCGTCGTACCTGCCGACCGGGACCCCACTCACCGCACCGGCCCGCCACTCGCGGCCACGAGGCTCACTCACCGGGCACCTCCGGAATCGTCAGAGACAGCGGGGCCTCCCACCGCCGTCCGCCACGAGGGGCCGTACCAGTGCCTACCCAGACCCTCGTGATGCACCTGCCCGGCATGAAAGCCGGACCGGTTCAGAATCGCCACCGTGTGCGACACCATGTCGTCGGAACCACACACGTACACATGCCGGGACCGCCAGTCACCGTCGGCCAGCGCCCGGTCCACCGGATACACGAACTCCCCCGGCCGGTTCAGGTCCAACCCGACCACCTGCGTCACCGACAACCACGGGTACGAGGCGGTCAACTTCTCCAACGCGTCACCGTCGTAGAACTCACTACGTGACCGTGCCCCCACGTACACGTCGACCCGACGCCGGGACCCCTCCGCGGCCACCTGCTCCACCAACGCCTTCAACGGCGCCCAACCGGTACCACCGGCCAACAGCAGCAGATCCGCCGAACCGGCCGCCCGCAACGTCAACCCGTCACCCACCGGAGCGGCCAGATGCACCTGGTCACCCACGGCACACCCGTACACCAGCCGGGACGACACCGCACCGCCCGGCGCGGCCCGCACATGCAACTCGACAGTGCCGTCCGTACGTGGCGCGTTCGCCGGGGAGTAGTACCGCCACGACCGCACCGCCGGATGCGACACCCCGATCGACTGACCCGCGGTGAACGGCAACAGATACTGCGGACGCAACGTCAGCACCGCCACGTCGAACGCCCGCCGCTCGTGCCCCACCACCTCCGCGGCCCACCACGGTGGACTCGTCGCCTCAGCGGCCTGCGCCGCCTCGGTCATCACCTGCGCCACCAGTCCGTACGCCGCCGCCCAGTCCTGCGCCAACTCGTCGGTCCACTGGTCGGCGAGGAAGTGCCGCAGCGTCGCCAGCAACGCCTCACCCACCGCCGGGTAATGCTCCGCCCGCACCGCGAACTTACGGTGGTCGACGCCCAGATCCTGCAGGAAACCCACCAACCGGTCCACCTGGTCCACCTGGGACACGATGTGCCCGAGCGCGGTCACCAGCCGATCCCGCTGCCCCGCCATGTTGGTCGGGAACATCTGCCGGGTTTCCGGATACGCCAGGAACAGCGTCGAATAGAAGTAGAGCGGCACCTGGTCACCGTGCGCGGCGACCAGCGACCAGCTCTGCTTGAGCCGGGGCACGTCCACGCTCAGGCGCCCGCCTGGTCCCCGCCGGCCACCACCTGGTCCTGCACCTGCGCCAGCACCGCCTGCACGTCGGCGATGATGTCACCCGGCACACCCAGTTGCGTCAACGTCGCCGTCAGATGCTCACCCACCTTGACGTAGTGCGCCACCGGGATGTTCAACGGCTGGTGCGCCGACGCCAGGTCCCGGCCGGTGTACTCGTTCGGACCACCGAGCACCACCGCCAGCATCAACGCCAGGTGCCGACGCTGCCCCGCCATGTCCACCTCGGCGAAGTAGCCGGCAAGCTCCGGATCGGCGAGCACCCGGTCGTAGAACAACTCGACAGCGGCCTTCACCGCCGCCGCCCCGCCGATGCGCTCGTAGTGCGAGACCGGAGCGGTCTCTTCGGTAACCGTCACGGTTGTTCCTTCCGTCGTGAGGGGACGCGCGGCGTCAGCGCGCGACGACAACCCGCCGACGTCTCCACCACCCCACGGCGGCGACAGCCGGCAGACCGTGTCGGACGATAGCGTGCCCCGCCCGCCCCGTCACCGGCGACCCATCGGATTCCCGACAACAACCAGACACGAAGAGTCACAAAACTCGCTCCGGGTCGTCACCCGGATCACCCGATGTCCTTACCGAGAGTGCCCAACCTGGACCGACGGGACAGCGTCACCAGCGGCAGCGCGACCGCGGGACACCACAGTGGAGCGACTCAACCCGCCCGCCGCCGGGCCCGCCGCGCGGCCAACTCGTCGCCCACCGCGCCACCCTCGGCAATCTCAGCCGGACCCGGCTCCACCGAGACCGCCGCCGGCTCCGCCGGCAGGTGCGACAACGAACCCTGGATCTCCTTGAACGCGCCACCGATCGCGATGCCGAACACCCCCTGGCCGCCCTGCAACAGGTCGACCACCTCCTCCGGCGAACGACACTCGTACACCGTCGTCCCATCGGAGATCAACGTGATGCCGGCCAGATCCGCGACGCCCCGCGACCGCAACGCCTCGATCGCCTTGCGGATGTTCTGCAGCGACACCCCGGCGTCCAGCAGCCGCTTCACCACCTTCAACACCACCAGGTCGCGGAACGAGTACAACCGCTGCGTGCCGGAACCCGAGGCGTCGCGCACACTCGGCACCACCAGAGCCGTACGCGCCCAGTAATCCAGCTGGCGGTAACTGATCCCCACCGCGTGGCAGGCCGTCACACCCCGGTACCCCACCGCACCGTCACCGTCAGTTGCCGACCCGGGCATCCCACCACCCGGCTCACCCGACACCGCACCCTGATCGGAATCCTGCGGCTCGTACATCCGGACAACCTCCCCGTCAGTGCGGTGCCACGCCGCTTCCGAGACGCGCACCCCTCGACACGGCAACCCTATAGCGACCGCCAGGAGTTACCACGGAGAAACCGTCGCGACACGCCGTGCATCGACAGCGATGACCATCACCATAACCGACAGTCACCACCCACACGGCCTTCCCACCGACACCCGGCAGGGCCGAACTCTCAACCGGCGAAATCCTCCGGGCGCACCTGATCCAGGAACTCCCGGAACTTCTCCACCTCGTCCTCCTGCTCGTCGGGAATCACGATCCCCGCCTCGCTGAGGACCTGCTCGGCACAACGAATCGGCGCACCCACCCGCAACGCCAACGCGATCGAATCACTCGGCCGAGCCGAGACCCGCACCCCATCACCGATCAACAGATCAGCGAAGAACACGTTCTCCTTCAACTCGGTGATCTCCACCGCCCGCAACGGCGCCTTCAACGCCGCCAACACATCCCGCAGAAGATCATGGGTCAACGGGCGCGCCGGCTTGACACCCTGCTGCTCGTAAGCGATCGCCGTCGCCTCGACCGCGCCGATCCAGATCGGCAGATAGCGGTCCCCCTCGACCTCCCTGAGCAGGACGATCGGCTGGTTGCTGGGCAACTCAACCCGAACCCCGACCACGCTCAGCTCGCGCACCGCCGCCTCCGTGTCGTTGTCACCTACGCCGCACCGCGCCCTTCCCTGCACGGTACACGGACCGCGACACGGCCGTCTGATGCGCTGCACGCACCCACGCCCGCGCCAGAAGAGGGGTTACCCCCGCAAGCCTACGCCACTCACGAACCGGCCGATCAGCACGCACACGCACCTCACCGCCCCAACGTCGAGCGCAACCCCACCCGCACCAACGCCGCATGCAACTGCTGCGACAACGCCACCAGCTCCCGCGCCGTCTCCGCCGCCCGTGCCCGCGCCGCCGGATCACTCTGCCGCACCAACGGCGCCACCAACTGCGCGAACAAACCGACCTCACGATCGGCCGCCGTCCGATAACCCCGCAGATGCCGCGGCTGGAACCCGTACGCGGCCAGACCCGCCACCGCCCGCGCGATGATCAACGCATCGCCGTCGTACCACCCCGGCGGATCCGACACCACCAGGCCGAGCCGCTCCAACTCACCCAACGTCGACTCGTCCAGCCCACTACGCGCCACCAACTCGGCACGATCCAACCGGACCTGCGCCGACTCGACCGCCGACGCCGCACCACGACCCGGCACCGCACCGTCAGGCCCCACCGCCACCAACGCCGGACGCGAACCCTCCGGCACCTCACCGTCGGTGTCCCAGCGCGCCAACTGCTCACGGATCACCCGCAACGGCAGATACTGATCCCGCTGCGCGGTCAACACGAACCGCAACCGCGCCACATCGTCCCAGCCGTACTTCCGGTAACCCGCCGCCGTACGCTGCGGCTCCACCAGGCCCTCAGCCTCAAGAAACCGCAACTTCGAAATCGTCACGTCCGGAAAATCCGCCCGCAACTGGGCCAGCACCTCGCCGATACTCATCAACGGCGGGGCGCCACCCACCCCGGACGGCCTGGAGGCCGCAGGCTCGTTCACCCCCGGCCGGCCTCACCCTCCGGGCGCGGACCGGCGATGAACACCACCCGGAACTTGCCGATCTGCACCTCGTCACCGTTGCTCAAGGTCGCCGCCTCGACCCGCTCCCGGTTCACGTACGTGCCGTTCAAACTGCCCACGTCCCGCACCGTGAACGTCCCACCATCCCGGTGGAACTCCGCGTGCCGACGCGACACCGTCACGTCGTCGAGAAAGATGTCACTGTCCGGATGCCGCCCACTGGTCGTCACGTCATGGTCCAACAGGAACCGGGCACCCGCGTTCGGCCCCCGCCGGACCACCAGCAGTGCCATCCCCGGCGGCAGCGAACCGGACATCCGGCTCGGCACCACATCGGTGTCCGGCCCCTCCAGCGCTTCCTCGAGCGAACCGAGATTGAGCGTCGACGTGACGTCGAGCGGGGGGAACTCGTCGCCTGGGCGAGTCATGGGGACCACCTCACGGAATCTGTTTCGGTCGGCGTCGGGAGACGGCGGGTCTGGCCGCCGGGCTCTCATCCACCCGGCGGCTGGCTCTCCGTGCCCCGAAAGGCTGTCCGCGACGCTCGACTAATGGGTTCTCGGTCGACTGGGCGAGCCTAGCCAGCGCCGAAAAACAGGGCAACCGGACGCGCGGCAGACACCGCCCCGCCCGCACAGCAAGAAAAGCTCAGCTCTCCGTCAACTCGCGATACGCGTCCGCGCTCAACAGCGCGTCCACCGCCGCCGGATCCGACACCGCGATCTCCACCAACCAGCCCGCGCCGTACGGATCACTGTTGATCACCTCGGGCGTGTCGACCAACGCCTCGTTGCGCGCCGACACCGTCCCAGCCACCGGGGCGTAGAGCTCCGACACACTCTTGGTCGACTCGATCTCACCCAACGACTGACCGGCCGCCACCGCCGCCCCCGCCTCCGGCAACTGCACATACACGATGTCGCCAAGAGCATCCTGCGCGAAATGGGTGATGCCCACCCGAACGGCCCCACCGTCCGCGGCAGCCACCCACTCGTGCTCGGCGGTGTAACGCAGATCCTCAGGAATCACCAGCAGCGTCCTCATCCATCGCGACACCGGACCAACCGGTGCCGGCCGCCGATCTTCAGGAGACCGGACGGGCATGTTCCAGCGGGCGGGGATCGTGCAGTGCCGAGACCTCGGCAACCTCACGCTCCTCAACGATCACGTTACCGCCGTCACCGGCCACCGACGCGACCACCCCACCAGGAATGTTGAGCGCCGTACGCATCGTCGCCGGGTCACCCAGCACCGTGATCGTGAACGGCCCCGTCAACGGACGCCCGTCCACGATCAACGACCCGCCCTCCCCGTTCAGGAAATACGTCGACGCCACGATCCGCACCGTCGCCCGGTCACCACCGGAGATCTGCATCGCCTCCGCACCGGCACCCCGCAACTCCTGCACGGCGTCCAGCACCCGCGCCGCAGAGATCGGTTTCGCCCCCGCCCGGAACCGCACCGTCAGACCCGGACCCCGCGCCGGCAACGTGCCCGCCAGAATGCCCAACTCGTCCGCCCGCCGGGTCGCCTCCTCCAACGCGGCCTGACGCCCCTGCTCACCCGAACGCAACTGCCGCTGGCTCTCCTCCAACTTGGCGATGTCCTGCCGCAACCGGATCTCCCGCGCCTCCAGGTCGTACAGGATCCGGACCAGGTCCTCCTGCCGCGCCGCCGCCAACGACGAATCCGTCGTCGTCATCTTCAACTGCACGGCCAGGGTGAACCCCAGCAGCCCCAGCAGCACCACGATCATCACCGCGGCGGAACTCAACCGCCGCCACGGCGGCACCACCGCGGCCGGGTCGGCCGGCTCCGCCGACACCGACCCGTCCGGCGCGGCCGACGGCTCCTCGTCCCCCGCCGGGTGACCCTGCGGCGACAACGGACTCAACTCGTCCGGATCCGGCGCCTCCGGACGCGGATCCGGCTCCCCCGCCGGGCCGTCCGGCCGCGCCGGCTCCGCCGGCTGCGGCCACCCCGTACCCGTCTGCGTGTGCTCGTCACTCACGCCACAAACCTACGCCCGGAACAGGTGCCGACGGATCGCCGCCACGTTGCCGAAGATTCGAACCCCCAACACGACCACCACACCGGTGGACAACTGACCGCCCACCCCCAACTGGTCACCCAGATACACGATCAGCGCGGCCACCAGCACGTTCGAGATGAACGACACCACGAACTGCTTGTCGTCGAAGATGCGGTCAAGCTTCGCCCGAACCCCACCGAACACCGCGTCCAACGCGGCCACCACCGCGATCGGCAGGTACGGCTGCAACGCCGCCGGCACCGTGGGATCAAGCCACAGCCCGAGCAGCACACCGGCCAACAGGGCCAGCACCGCGATCATCGACCACCTCCGGAGGGACTGGGGGACGTACCCGAGCCGGACGACTCGTCTGCACCCGACGACGACACACTCGGACTCGTCGCGGGCTCCGCGTAGCGTAGCCGCGGCTCCGGAGCAGCGGGCAGCGTGAGGTCGTCGGCGTCGCGCACCGCGAAGGAGACCCCCGTCACCTTCGCCACCTGGCGCATCGTCAACGCGCTGCCGCTGGCCTCGTACCGCTCACGCATGCCGTCCGGTCCGATCGCGCTCACCTCGTACGGCCCGGTCACCGGACGGAAGTCGACAAGGATCGCCTGACCCGCGGAACGGATCGTCGACGTCGACGTCAACCGCTGCCCGTTGATCGCGATCGCCTCGGCACCGGCCCCCCACAGGTCGTTCGCCACGCTCTGCAGATCCAGGTAGATCACCTGGGCCGGACCGGCGTCGGTGCCGCTGATCGCGTCCTGACCAGCCGGCGCGTCCGCCAACTCGACCACCACACCGTCACCGCGCACCCGCCCCAGGCCGGTGCTCGCCTCCAGCTCCCGCAACCGGGCCGCGCGGGAACCACCCAACGCAGCCTCCCGCTGCCGGCTGACCTCCTCGCGCAGCTCCTCGGCTCGCGTCGACAGCGCGTCGGTCTCGCCCTGCCGCTGCTTGATCTGCTCCACCAGGCCGGAGCGGGCCCGCGCACGACCCGGCTCCTCGGCCACCGTCTGCCGGTAGGCCACCGCGAACAGGAACCCGAGCAGCACGACCACCACCAGGCCGATCGGCCCCACCGACCAGCCCGACCGGGCCGGACGGCCGGTCTTCGCCCGTCGGGCCGCCGCGTCGGCGTAGCCCGGATCCAACGGATTACGGAACAACTCGGTGAGAAAGTCCGGGGTGAAGCCCCTCGGCCCACGCCGGCTCTGACCGGGATCGTCGCTCATGACGGCCCTCCCCCGTGCGGCAGCAGGGCGCCGGGTCGATCGTCCCCTCGCCGCCGCGCGCTCATGCGACCGTTTCCTGCCGATCGCGTACCGCCCGCACCAACTGCCGGGCCTGGATCACGTACAACGCACCGGCGATCCAGTAGAGCACCAGACCCCACCACGCCAGCGCCCAGCCGATCGCGCCGGCGGTCGCCGCGGCCGCCGGAACCACCGCAGCCAGCAGCAGGATCGGAAAGGCGGCCAGCAACAGGAAGGTGGCCGTCTTACCGACGTAGTGCACCGGCGGCGGCCCGTAGCCGTGCCGCCGCAGCACGCCGAGCGAGCCCAGCAGCAGCAGTTCCCGCGCCAGCAGCGCGGCGGTGAACTGCCACGGCACCACCTCACGGGCGGTGAACGCGATGAGGGTGGCGAGGATGTAGAGCCGGTCGGCGAGCGGGTCGAGCAGTTCGCCGAGCCGGCTGACCTGTCCCAGCCGCCGGGCGATCCAGCCGTCCACCCAGTCGCTGGTGCCGCCGACGGCCAGCACCACGATGGCGGCGACGTCGGCGCGAGCCACCAGGAACAGGAAGAGAAACAGGGGCACACCCAGCAGGCGGACGAAGCTGATCAGGTTCGGCCAGGTGAGCACCCGGTCGTCGGGTGTCCGGCCATCGCCGCCGCGGGCCTGCGGTCGCTCCGCCCGACCCGACACCGAACCTCCTCCGCGACGCGCTCGGGCACCGCGGCCCTGGTCCGCCGCGCGGCGTCGTACGCGTATCCAGCCGGCTGCTGCCGGCGCCCCCTGTGATTCCTGCCCCGGCCGTCCATCGTCGATGATCACCGGCCGGTCGGATGCGCTGCCACTATAGCGGGCTGTCGTGATGCTTCCGCTGCCCAGCGGTGCCGTGCCGGTCGCTGATCGATACTGGTGTGACCGGGGTCACCATGCGTAAAGCGTCCTAGGATACTGGGGTCAGGTGCCGCGGGTGGCCGCGCGCTGCGCCGTCGCCGCCTGCCCGAAGGCCACAAGCGCCCACAGCAGCTCCTGCCGTCCCCGGACCGGCATCCGTTCGAGGACGGCTCGCACCGCCTCGTGCCGGCGTGAGCGCACCTCCGCCAGCAGCATTTCGGCGGCGGCGGTCGGGGCGAGGCGCACCTCCCGACGATCCCGCGGGTCGACGGTGCGGCGCACCAGCCCGATCGCCTCCAGCCGGTCACAGAGCCGGCTGGCCGAGGAGGGCACCACGTGCAGCAGCTCGGCCAGCCCGTTCACGTTCGTCTCCGGGCGGACGCTGAGCAGGGACAGCACCCGTAGCTGGGTCGGCGACACCGCGAGCCGGTGCCGGTGCACGGCCGAGTCGAGCACACCCACCAGCGCCTCGGCGGCCGTGTCCATCGCCGCGCTGAGATCCGGTCGCTCCACCCGATGTCCCCTGCGATGTTCCGCTGTCCACACCGACCCGCCTCACGGTAGGTCAACCCTGATCCCGGCCGGCCGAGCCACGCCAGTCCAGACAGACGACAACCGCGTCGTCCCGTAGATCGGCGTCCGCGTGGAAACTCTGCAACTCGCGCATCACCGTACCGACCGCCTCGGTCGGCGGCTGCAACCGTGTGGCCCGCATCGCCCGGGCCATCGCCCGCTCGCCGTACGTCTCCCGGCCGCTCGGATCCGCCGCCCACACCCCGTCGGAGACGACGAACAACCGGTCCCCGGGATCGAGGTCGAACTCCTGGAGGTCGTACCGGGTCTCGCCGAACATGCCCAGTGGTAGCTGCTGTTCCAGGGCGACCCGGGACACCGCACCGCCCCGCACCCGCACCAGATGCGGCGAGCCGGCGTCCACCGCCCGTACCCGTCCGCTGGCACAGTCCAGTTCGAGCAGCAGCGTGGCCACGTGCCGATCGCCCCGATGCTGGTAGTAGACCGTGTCGGAGGCCAGCTCGGCCTGTTCCACCAGGCCGCCACCGGAGCGGCGGGCGTTGCGCATCGCATTCACCGTCACCGCCGTCAACAGCGCGGCGGCGAGGCCGATACCGTCGCCGTTGAGCACGGTGACGGTGAGCCGCCCCTCGTCCAGGGACCAGTCGAAGTGGTCACCACCCACCGTGTAGGCCGGTTCGAGCTGACCCGCCAGGTGGAAGGAGTCGTGGCTGACGCTGCGCCCTGGCAGCAGTTCCCACTGCAGCTCCGCCGCCATGCTCAGCCGCTCCCGCCGCCGGACCCGCCGGTAGCGGTCGGTCTCCCGGTCGGCCGCCCGCAGCGACATGGCCAGCTCCCCGGCCATGTCGACCGCCGCGCGCACCACCGTCTCCGTCGGTTCGCCGGTCAGCTCGACCATGAGCACCCCGAGCCGCTCGCCCCACACCGTCAGCGGCAGGTGGATGCGGCACCGTCCGTCCTCACCGGACTCCCGGACCGGCTGCTGGCTGCTGAAGCAGCGCCGCACCGTACCCTGGACGCCCGGGCCGGCCGCGCCGTCCTGGCGCGAGTCGAGCACCGGCCACAACCCGCTGATCCGGTAGTCGGCGATGTAGACGGCGGTGCCCGACGCGCCGAGCGCCGCCCGGATGGCCAGGTCGGCGGCTTCGACCACGCGATCGGGCGGGGCCTCGCGCAGGGCGCGGGAGATCCCTGTGGGCGCATCCGCCATGACCATCCTCCGAAAATACTTGCTCTGGGGCAAGCATCATACGGAGGTGGATCCACGCATGGTCACCCGGCCGACCGCCTCGGCGGTATCGCCCCGCTGGCCACCGGGAGACGGCGATACTGACCGGGACCGGTCCCGATGACGACCGAGCACGGGAGGCGACGTGACCCCGGACAGCGGCGCGGCGGTGGTGGTCGGTGTGGACGGCTCCGAGTCCGCCCGCGCCGCGCTCCGGCTTGCCGCCACGGCTGCCGCCCACCGCGGCCGACCGCTGCGGGTGGTGCACGCCTTCATCTGGCCGACGCTGCACTCCCCCGTCCGTCCGGCCACGCAGAGCGCCCCCGACGGCGGTCTGCGAGCCCGGGCGGAGCAACTGGTCGCCGCCGCCGTCGACGAGGCCGAGGCGACCGTTCCCGGGCTCCGGGTCACCGGCGAGCTGGTCGACGGCGAGGCCACCGCCGTGCTGCTGGCCGAGGCGTCCACCGCGACGATGGTGGTGGTCGGTGACCGCGGCGGCGGTGGGTTCGCGGCGCTGGTGGTCGGCTCGGTCGCGGTGAAGCTGGCCGCGTACGCCGACTGTCCGGTGCTGGTGGCGCGCGGGACCTCCCACGCCGACGGTGCCGTCGTGGTCGGGGTGGACGGTTCGGAGCTGTCCCGCCGGGCCGTGGAGTTCGCCGTCCAGGAGGCCGCGCTGCGCGGCGCCGCGGTGCTCGCGCTGCACGCCTACCGGCACCCGGTGTCCACCGGTCCGGGTGACATGCAGCCGCTGGTGTACGACGAGTCCGAGTTGCGGGCCGACGAGGACCGCGCGGTGGCCGAGTCCATCGCCGGGCTGACCGAGCGGTACCCCGAGGTGCGGATCACCCGCAGCTCGGTGCGGGGTCGCGCCGCACGGGTCCTCACCGACGCCTCCCGCCAGGCGCAACTGATGGTGGTCGGTGGACAGGGGCGGGGTGAGGTGACCGGGCTGCTGCTGGGTTCGGTGAGCCAGTCACTGCTGCACCACAGTCACTGTCCGGTCGCGGTGGTACGCCCGCCCCGATGACCGGCCGGCACGGTTGACGGCGGTTCAGGCGGGTAGACGGGCCGCGTCCGCCACCGGCGGCGAGCCGACGCCACGGCCACGACCCAAGGGGTCTACCGAGGCCGTGACGACGAGGCGCCGAACAAAGGAGACAGTCATGCCCGGACCGCGACCCGGCAGCAACGCCTACGACAAGCAGCGTGCCCGCCTCCGCAACGCCATCGACGGCTCGGGCCGACACACCCCGGACCAGAAGGCCGACGAGGCGGCGAACCGGATCCTGCGGGAGGACCGGGGCCGGCGCGGCGTCGTGCGGGGCGAGCGGACCTACGGGCCCAAGGGCAACCGCGAGCCCGGAGATCCGAAGAAGTGAGGGCGGCCGACCTGACCGACGGCCTCATCGCCGGGGCCGTCGGCACCACCGCGCTCAACATCGCGACCTACCTGGACATGACGGCCCGGGCCCGGCCGGCCAGCCAGACACCGGAGCGCAGCGCCGGAAAGGTCGCCCGCCTCACCCATCTGTCCCTGGGCTCACCGCAACAGGCGGACAACCGGCGCAGCGGCCTCGGTGCGCTGATGGGCTACGCCGTCGGTGCCGCCGCCGCCACCGGCTTCGCCGTGCTGACCCGGGGGCGCCGACAGCCGCTGCTGCGGGCTGCCGTCCTGCTCGGCGGAGGCGTGATGACACTGACGGACGGCTCGCTGACCCTGCTCGGCGTCACCGATCCGCGCACCTGGCGCCGCGTCGACTGGCTCGCCGACCTCGGCCCGCACCTCGCCTTCGGGCTGACGGCCGCAGCCACCTGGAACCGGCTGCGGCCGTCGAGGTAGAACTTGCCGGCTAGTGGTCGCTGTCGTCCTCGGCGACGGGTCGACCGCTCGGACCGTACGGCGACACCTGGCCGTGCGGCACCTTGCGGCCGGTGTCGCCCGGCGACGAGCCACGGTTACGGGGATGGCCCACCGGATCGGGGCCCTTGTTGTCCTGGCTGGTGTCACCGAGGGCGTTGCGCCGCAGTTCCTGCTGCTGCGGGTTCGTCACGGTGCTCTCCCTTCGCCGTACGCGGCGCGCTGCCGCGTCCACCCGCGGCTTACCCGTCCCCGTCGGTGGCATTCCGGCGCGGTCAGCCCGGCGAGGGCTAACCGCGCCGCCGGTGGGTACACCCCGCGGATGGGCGACCAACGGGCGCTGGCGCGGACCCTGCTGACCCGCCGTACGTACGCCGAGGAGGCCGGCATCGCGCTGGCCGACCGACCGGCGCCGCTGTACCAGCTGCTGGTGCTGGTCACGCTGCTGAGCACCCGGATCCGGGCGCAGGTGGGGGTGGCGGCGGCCCGGGAACTCTTCGCGGCCGGCTACCGCACCCCGCAGGCCATGGAGGCCGCCGGCTGGCAGCAACGGGTCGACGCACTGGGTCGCGGCCACTACCGCCGCTACGACGAGCGGACCGCCACGATGCTCGGCTCCGGCGCCCGGCTCTGTCTGGACCGCTGGCACGGCGACCTGCGGCGGTTGCACCGGGAGGCGGCCGGCGAGCCGAGGCAGCTTCGCCGGCTGCTCACCGAGTTCCCCGGCATCGGACCCACCGGGGCGGACATCTTCCTGCGCGAGGTGCAGTCGGTCTGGCCGGAGCTGCGCCCGTACGCCGACCGGCGGGCGGTGGCCGGGGCGCGACGGCTCGGTCTGCCGGCCACCACGGACCGGTTGGCCCGGCTCGTCGACGACGTCGACTTCGGTCGGCTCGCCTCGGCACTGGTCCGGGTCGCCCTCGGTGAGGAGTCGGCCGGGCAGATTACCCGCACCGCCGCCACCCGCTGAGCGTCGTCACTTCGCCGCGTCGCCGCCGGGCCTGGTCAGGTACCACACCAGCAGCGACGCCAGCAACGCCAGCACCACCAACCCGCCGGAGAGGCCACGCCCCTCCTCCGGCGACCGGCCGGTGGTGCCGAAGTAGATCACGGCGAGGCCGGCGAGCACCGCGAGGAACTTCCGGATGCCTCGGTCCTTCACAGTCGGCACCGTACGCGCCACCAGACGCGATCGGGCGTTTTGGCGCTATATGTCCCCCTGAGGAGGGAGCGTTCAGTCGACCTCCAGATCGTCGAGGGAGATCTTGTGGCTCATCAACCACCGGGCCAGCGCCGACATGCCGAACAGCCACAGCGGCGCGGACTCGGTGGTGCCGTTCGTCGCGTAGACGGCGAACCGCAGGTCCGGCGCCCGGTACGCCTCGATCCGCCACCGATGCTGCCGATCCCGCCAGACCGCGGAGGGGTCCATGCCGCCACGGTAGGTGCCCGGCCCCGGTCCCGGGGCGACGATGCGCTCAATCCACCACCACCCGGGCGTCGTCAGGCAGTCGCCGGGTCAGCCCCCGCCGGTCCAGCAACTCCAGCAACGGCACCGCCACCCGGCGGGTCGTGTCGAGCGCCTGCCGGGCGGCGCTGAGGGTGAACGGCTGCGGCAGCCCGGTCAGTACCCGCACCGCCTGCTGCGGCGCGCCGGGCGGCAGCAGCACGTTACCGGTCAGCCGCAGCAGCGCCCCGGCCCGCACCGCCGCACCGATCTCCCGGGCGCCCAACCCGACGGCGGTGAGTCGCGCGGCGTCGGGGGCGCGAAACGGGTGGGCCGCGTAGTCCTCGCTCACCAGGGCCAACGCGCGGGCCACCGGCTCGGGCAGCGCCGCCGTGCCGGGTGCCACCACCCGGCCGGCGACCAGCCGCAGCGGCGGCCGGACCAGCGCTTCGACAAGCAACCGGTCGGGCAGGTCGAGCTGCCGGCGTAACTGCTCGACCGGCGCACCCGCCGCCAGCGGATGCGCGGTGGCGTGCTCGGCCACGGCCGCGGCGAGCCGATCGCCCAACCGCCGCCAGTGAACCGGATCGGCCAGCCAGTCGCCCGCCACCGGCGTCCGGGTCACCGGCACCCCCGCCCGGACCAGGTCGCCGACCCGGGCCAGGCCGCGGCGGCCCAGCTCACCGGCAAGATCGGGACGGCCGTCCAGGGTGGCCAGCACCACCGCCCGGGCCGCCGCGGCACCCCGACGCGCCAACGGCGGCGGTAGCACGTCGAGCACGGTGACCGCGCCGGCGACGTACCGGCGGCCCGGATCACGCAGCAACGCCCGGTCCCCCACCAGCAGCGGCAGCGGGCGACTCAGCCGCAACCGGGCCGTGTCCGACCCCAGCGGACGGATCCGCACCGGCACCGCGGCCGAACCGACGTGCAGCGTCAGCGTCACCGGCAGCTCGGTCACCGCGACACCGGCCAGGCGTACGTCGACCAGGTCGGTGGGGCGGAACCGACCTGGGGTGAGCAGCGCGTCGCCGCGGCTGATCCGGTCGCGGGCCACCCCCCGCAGGTTCACCGCCACCCGGGCCACCGGCACCGCCTCGTCGCAGGCGGCACCGAGCCGGTGCAGGCCCCGGATCCGCACCGGTTCGCCGCTGCCGGCCAACTCCAGTCGGTCGCCGACGCGCAGCCGCCCGGCGCCCAGGGTTCCGGTCACCACGGTGCCGCTGCCCCGCACCGTGAAACAGCGGTCCACCCAGAGCCGGACCGGGCCGTCGGGCACCGGGGCCGGCATCCGGTCGGCCAACCGGTCCAGCGCGGCCCGCAGCGCGGGCAGGCCGGTGCCGGTCACGGCACTGACCGGCACCGCCTCGACCCCGGCGAGCGAGGTCCCCGCCAGCTCCGACCGGGCCCGGGCCAGGGCCGCCGCCGGATCGGCCAGGTCCACCCGGGTCACCACCAGCAGGCCGTACCCGACGCCGAGCGCGTCCAGGGCGGCCAGGTGCTCGGCGGACTGCGGCATCCAACCCTCGTCGGCCGCGACCACCACCACGGCGGCCGGCACCGGCCCCACCCCGGCCAGCATGTTCGGCACGAACCGCTCGTGCCCCGGCACGTCGACGAACGCGACGGTACGACCCGACGGCAGCGCCGTCCAGGCGAACCCGAGGTCGATGGTCATGCCCCGGCGGCGTTCCTCCGCCCAGCGGTCCGGTTCCATTCCGGTCAGCGCCCGCACCAGCGTCGACTTGCCGTGGTCGACGTGCCCGGCGGTGGCCACCACCAGCATGGTCAGTCGTCTCCCGACACGGCCAGCACCGCCGCGCGCAGCGACCCGTCGGCCCGTTCGGGCACGCACCGCAGGTCGAGCAGCAGCCGGCCACGGACCACCCGACCCAGCACCGGTGGGTCGCCGACCCGCAGCGGGGCCGCGTACCGCTCCGGCAGGCTGAGCGCCCACGAGTCCAGCTCGACGCCGGGTGCGCCGCCGCCGCCGACCACCGCCACCGACGGCACCACCTCCGCCGTGCGGCCGTCGGCGGCGAGCGTGTCGCGGAGCCGTTCGGTCCGCTGAGGCAGCGCCACCGGGTCGGCGTGCAGCGCCCGGCGGGTGGGGGTGGCCGGGTCACCGAGGGTGCCCGCGAGCGCGGCCAGGGTCAGCTTGTCCACCCGCACCGCCCGTGCCAGGGGGTGCCGGCGCAGCCGCTCGACCAGGTCGGCGGCGCCGAGCAGCAGCCCGGCCTGCGGACCACCCAGCAGCTTGTCACCGCTGGCGGTGACCAACGCCGCCCCGGCCCGCAGGGTGCTCGCGGCATCCGGTTCGTCCGGCAGCAGCGGGTCGGGCACCAGCAGCCCGGAGCCGATGTCGGCGACCACCGGCACACCGAGCCCGGCCAGCCGCCGTACCGGCACGGCCGAGGTGAAACCGGTGACCCGGAAATTGGACGGGTGCACCTTCAACACGAAGCCGGTACGCGGCCCGACGGCGGCGGCGTAGTCGGCGAGGGTGGTCCGGTTGGTGGTGCCCACCTCCCGCAGCCGGGCGCCGGTGCTGGTCAGCAGGTCGGGCAGCCGGAAGCCGTCGCCGATCTCCACCAGTTCGCCCCGGCTGACCACGATCTCGGCGTCGGCGGCGAGCGCGGTGGCCGCCAGCACCAGCGCGGCGGCACCGTTGTTGACCACGTGCACCGCCTCGGCGGCGGGTACGGCGGCGGCGAGCGCGGCCAACGCGTCCCGGCCCCGGCGGGCGCGCCGCCCGGTGCCCAGGTCCAACTCCACGTCGGTGTACCCGGCGGCGGCGGTCACCGCGGCCAGCGCGGCCTCGGAGAGAGCGGCCCGCCCGAGATTGGTGTGCAGCACCACCCCGGTGGCGTTGAGCACGACCCGGGGCACCGGCGGCGGCAACGCGGCCAACGCGGCGTCGCGTACCCCGGTCGGGTCGATCTCCCCCCGGCGGGCCCGCTCCTGGGCCTGCCGCACCGCGCTGCGCACCCGGTCGCGGCCGACCGCGACGGCGGCCGCGACCAGCGACGGCTCGGCCAGCAACACGTCGGTACGCGGCACCCGGCGCCGCGGGTCGGCGCCGCCGTCGCTCATCGGTTCATCCCCTCGCAGCCTGGCGGAGACGGACGGGAATCGAACCCGCCTGGCCCGGATCCCGGACCACACCGGTTTTGAAGACCGGGAGGGGCACCAGCCGCCTGAACGCCTCCACCCGGCCATTGGATCACAGCGCGGCGGCGGGTGTGCGGCCGCGCCGACACCACGCTACCGGTCGGGTTCGACCGCCCGCCGATCGAGCCGAGCCCGCTGCGGCAGGACCGTGTACTTCGGATCGCGGGCCGAGGCGACTCCGGCGTGGAACACCCCGAAGCGGGTGGCCACCGACGCGGCCAGCAGCGCGGCACCGGAGACGGCCGAGACCAGTCGGCTACGGCGGCCCAGCACCGCCCCGGCCACCCCGGCGACGGTCAGTGCCCGACCGGCGCGCAGCAGCCGACCGGCCCGACCCGTCCGGTACGGCTCCCCCAGCAGGCCGAGGCGATTCTCCACCCGGTGCGCGCCGAACAGTTCCAGTCCGGCGCCGGCCACCGCCAGCCGTCGCGCCGGACCGGCCTGCGCCGGCGGCACGGCCAGCAGACCCACTCCCGCGCCGCTGGCCAACGCGCTGCCCGCGAAGACGAACGGCAGGTCCGGGTACGCCTCGTGCCAGGACGGCACCGCCGTGTCGGCCAGCAGGACCGCCGTGTACGTGCCCAGGGCCGGCGCGGTCACCGCGGCGGCCAGCCCGGCGACCCGCCCGACCGGCGGCAACGCCCGCCGGACCAACCCAAGCGGACCCCGGGCGGGCAGCAGCGGCGCCACCTCGGCGACCGCGGCGAGTCCGGCGGCCGGACCGTACCCGGTGAGGATCCAGGTGCCCACCGACATCGGTGAGGTCGGCTTCGCCACCCGCAGCATGTGGTGGAACCGATCCGGCCGGCCCAGGTCCTTGACCAGCAGGCCGGCGCTGGCGGTGACGGCGGCCAGCGCGGCGAACCGGCCGGCCCGGCGCAGCTCGGCGCGCCCGGTCAGCTGCCCACCCGCCGCGAGCAGCGACGAGCCGGCGGCCAGCCCACCGGTGAACAGGTAGGCGGCGATCTCCCACGTCCACACCGGTGGTTTCAGGATCGGCCGGCCGTAGTAGGAGGTGAACTCCGCCGGCGGCACGGCCAGTTCCTCACCCCCGCGACGGCCGGCCCGGAAACGGCGGAACGTGTCACCGACCGCCGGCCGGCGCGGGTTCACCGTCGACCGCCGAGGAACGCGCCGACGGCCGCCGCCGTCATGGCCAGCGCGGCCAGCCCCGCCCGACGCCACATCGCCGGCAGGTCCCGGGTGGTGACCTGCGGATCCGGCGGCAGGCCGTACACCTCCGGCTCGTCGAGCAGCAGGAAGAACGCGCCGTCGCCGCCGACTCCGTCGTCCGGGTCGTGGCCGTAGAGCCGTGCCTGCGTCTCCCCCCGCTCCCGCAGCGTGACGACCCGCGCGGCGGCCCGTTCCCGCAACTCGTCGAGGGGACCGTACTGGATGGACTCGGTCGGGCAGGCCTGCGCGCAGGCCGGGGTCAGGCCCGCGCCGATCCGGTCGTAGCAGAGCGTGCACTTCCACACCCGACCGTCGTCCACCCGCCGGTCGATCACCCCGTACGGGCAGGCCGACACGCAGTAGCCGCAGCCGTTGCAGATGTCCTCCTGCACCACCACGGTGCCGAACTCGGTGCGGAACAACGCCCCGGTCGGGCAGACGTCGAGGCAGCCGGCCCGGGTGCAGTGCTTGCACACGTCCGACATCATCAGCCAGCGGAAGTCGCTGCGCCCCTGGGCGCTGCCGGTACGCCCGGGTGGCCCGGCCGCCGGCATGCCGAGGAACTCGGTCATCCGGGCGGCGGCCGGCGGTTGACCGGGCAGCACACCTGGCTCGGTGCCGGTGGGGGTGGCGGTGCCGGCCGACCGGGCGGCGGAGGTGGCACTGGCCGCGTCGCTCGTCGGGCACCCGGCGAACGACGCGGTGCCGTGACCGGCGGGCCGGGGCTGTTCGACGAAGGCCACGTGCCGCCACGAATTCGCCGTCAGCGCGCCGGTGTTGTCGTAGGACATGCCGAGCAGGTCCAGCCCGGAGGTCGGTACCCCGTTCCACTCCTTGCAGGCCACCTCGCAGGCCTTGCAGCCGATGCAGACGCTGGTGTCGGTGAAGAAACCCATCCGCGGTGGCGCGTCGACCCAGCCGGCCGCGGTCGCCGGATCGGCGGCCGGCAGCGGCGACCGTGGCGGTCCGGCGGGCCGGTGCGGCGGATCGGCCATCAGTGGTTCCCCTCTCCGTCGCCGGTGGGCCCGCGCGGCTCGACCGGCACGCCGGGGGTGACCGCCGGCGGTGCGGCACCCGGCACGATGCCGGCCCTGGCGCGGTAATCCTGCACCAGCTCCCGCAGCGCCGCCCCGGTGGGCCGACGCCCCGGCCGCACGTCACAGGTGCCGATCTTGCTCTCCTGGATCAGCACGTTCGGGTCCAGGGTGATGCCGAACAGGTCGTTGGCCGAATCCCCGGTGACCAGCCCCTCGAAGCCGAAGTGGTACGGCAGCCACAGCTGGTGGATCACCCGGCCGTCGACGGCCAGCGGCACCAGCCGATCGGTGACCAGCACCCGGGCCTCGATCGCCGCGCGGGCGGTGATCAGGTGCGCCCAGCCGAGATGGGTCAGCCCGGCCAACGCCGCCAACTCCGGGGAGACCTCCACGAACATCTCCGGCTGCAGTTCCGCCAGCGGCGCGACGGTCCGGCTCATCCCACCGGCCGTGTGGTGCTCGGTGAGCCGGCTGACCGTGAACACGTACGGGAAGACCTGGTCGTGCTGCTGCGGTGGACTCGGGTTCGTCGAGTTCACCGGATGGGCGTACCGCTTGCGCGTCGGGTTGGCCTGCTGGCCGTAGAGCGGGTTGCGCACCGGCGACTCGGCCGGCTCGTAGTGCGTCGGCAGCGGCCCGTCCAGCACCCCGCTGGGCGCGTACAGCCAGCCCTTACCGTCGGACTGCATGATGAACGGATCGTCACCGGCCAGCGCCGCCGATCCCGTGGCGCCCTCCGGCGGCCGGTACGACGGCGGTTTCGTCACCTCGAAGTCCGGCACGTCGCGGCCGGTCCACCGGCCGGCCTCGGCGTCCCACCACACGTACCGCTTCCGCTCGCTCCACGGGCGGCCCTGCGGGTCGGCGGAGGCCCGGTTGTAGAGCAGCCGGCGGTTCGCCGGCCACGCCCACCCCCACTCGGCGGCCACCCAGTCCTGTTCGTGTCCCGGCCGGCGGCGGGCCGCCTGGTTGACCCCGTCGGCGTACACGCCGGTGTAGATCCAGCAGCCGATCGCGGTCGTCCCGTCCGCACGGGCCTGCGTGAACGCCGACAGCGGACGGCCGGTCGCCGTGTCGTACCCGTTGATCTCCCGCAGCACCGCCTCGGCGTCCGGCTCGGCGTGCCGGCCGTGGGTGGGATAGTCCCAGGTCAGATCGAGCAGCGCCCGGTCGCGTGGCAGGGCCGACCCGGCCAGCTTCGCCCGGATCCGCTGCCCCAGGTGGTAGAAGAACCACAGCTCGGAGCGGGCGTCGCCGGGCGGGTCGACGGCCTTCTCCCGCCACTGCAGCAGCCGCTGGGTCTGGGTGAACGTGCCCTCCTTCTCCACGTGCGAGGCGGCCGGCAGGAAGAACACCTCGGTGCCGCACTGCTCCGGCACGATCTCACCGGTGGCGACCTCCGGGCCGCGCTGCCAGAACGTCGCGCTCTCGATCATGAACAGGTCACGGACGACGAGCCAGTCCAGGTTCGCCATGCCCAGCCGCTGGGCCCGACCGTGCGCCGAACCGACCGCCGGGTTCTGGCCGAGCAGGAAGTAGCCCTTCACCTTGCCGTCGATCATGTTGAGCACCTGCTGGTAGGTGCCGTGATCACCGCTCAACCGGGGCAGGTACCCGTAGCAGAAGTCGTTCTCCGCAGTGGCCGCGTCCCCCCAGTACGCCTTGAGCAGGCTCGCGGCGTAGGCGCGGGCGCCGCCCCAGAAACCCTTCTGACCCGGGTGCCGGATGCTGTCCGTCCAGGCGTCGAAATCGGGATGCCGGGCGTGATGCGGCATCGGCAGATACCCCGGCAGCAGGTTGAACAGGGTCGGGATGTCGGTGGATCCCTGGATGCTGGCATGCCCGCGCAGCGCCAGCACCCCACCGCCGGGCCGACCCACGTTGCCCAGCAGCAGCTGGATGATCGCCCCGGTGCGGATGTACTGCACGCCGACCGTGTGCTGGGTCCAGCCGACCGAGTAGATCAGGCAGCCGGTGCGCTCCCGCCCGGAGTTCTCCGTCCAGGCCCGGGCCAGCTCCAGGAACTTCTCCCGAGGTACGCCACAGACCCGCTCCACCATCTCCGGGGTGTAGCGGGCGAAGTGCCGCTTGAGGATCTGGTACACGCAGCGCGGGTGTTGCAGCGTCTCGTCCCGCTGCACCTGCCGGGCGACCGGAGCGCCGTGCGACTCGTGACGCAGCCCGGCCGCAGTGTCCCGCTCCCGGGCCGTGTGGCCGCTGCCGGAGTCCCGCTCGTGGCCCGCGTACTGCCAGCTGTCCTGCACGTAGCTGGCGGTCGCCGGGTCGAATCCCGAGAAGAGCCCGTCGGCGTCCTCGGCGTCGACGAAGTCGTCACTGACGATCGTCGCCGCGTTGGTGTACGCCAGCACGTACTCCCGGAAATCCAACTCGTTGCTGAGGATGTGGTTCACCACCGCACCCAGCAACGCGATGTCGGTGCCCGCCCGGATCGGCAGGTACACGTCGGCGACCGCACTGGTCCGGGTGAACCGCGGATCGACGTGGAAGACCTTGGCCCCGCGCCGTTTCGCCTCCATCACCCACTGGAAGCCCACCGGATGGGCCTCGGCCATGTTGGAACCCTGGATGACGATGACGTCGGCGTTCGCCACGTCCTGCTGAAAATCCGTCGCGCCACCGCGACCGAAGCTGGCCCCCAGACCGGGGACGGTGGCGGAGTGTCAAATCCGGGCCTGGTTCTCGATCTGAAGCGCCCCCATCGCGGTGAACAGCTTCTTGATGAGGTAGTTCTCCTCGTTGTCCAGGGTGGCCCCGCCCAGACTGGCGATCCCCAGCGTGCGGTTCAGCGGCCGACCCTCGGCGTCGACGTCCTCCCACGTGTCGGCGCGCGCCGCGAGAACCCGATCGGCGATCATGTCGAGCGCGGTGTCGAGGTCCAGGTCCTCCCACTCGGTGCCGTACGGCCGCCGGTAGCGCACCGTGGTCTGGCGCAGCGGGCTGGTGACCAGGCTCCGGCTGGCGGCACCCTTCGGGCAGAGCCGGCCCCGGGAGATGGGACTGTCCGGGTCACCCTCGATCTGCGTGATCCGCTCGTCGGTGACGAAGACGCGCTGCCCGCAGCCGACGGCACAGTACGGGCAGACGGAACGGGCGATCCGGTCGGCGTCCTGCGTGCGGGCGGTCAACTCGGCACTGCGGCTCGAACACGCCGCGGCACCCCGACCCAACGGGTCAGTGCCGGTGAGCTGCCGGTAGACCGGCCAGCCCAGCAACCTGTCCCGCAGCCCCACGCTCGACACCTCCGGTCTCGACCTTAGGACAGCGGGCCGGGATCGGCGACCCGCCTACCGGAACCACACACGACATCGCCCCCGGCCCGAGAAGGGCCGGGGGCGACGAAGGTGCCGGTGTGCAGGTCGCCTCTCGGCGAGTGGCGCGACGCGGCTCCAGCCGAACGGTATTCCGCGACGGCAATTTAGGTGAGGCCCGGGGACACTTGACACACCGACACCCGAGTCAACAGGTTACCCGCTCCGCTTCTTCCTACCCCTGACGTGACCGCCGCCACAGTATGAGCCGGTAATCTCCGCAGACCCCGCCGGGGGGGCCCCCCGGGGGGGGGGGGCCGGGGGGGGGTGGGGACCCCGGGGGGGGGGTTTGTGGGGGTGGTGGGGTTGAGTGCGGGGGAGTG